>DATNBT010000319.1:0-2975 GCA_035571855.1 Vicinamibacterales bacterium | reverse complement strand
GTCGTCAGTCTCCAGTCGTCAGTCTCCAGTCAACAGTCTCCAGTCAGCAATCGCAGTCGCCGATCATCAGCCTGTCGTCACTTGCCGACGAGGTGTGCGGCGTCCCGGTTGTTCTCGTTGCAGATGAACTCCTGCAGTTCCACGTCGGGCGCGAGTGTCGCCGACAACGTACCGGTCCACTTCTTCTGGAACGCACCGGGGTCGTCGAGCGTGACCTCGATCTCGAGATGGCCGAGATCGGGACGCCGCAGGCGCTCGACGACGTGGAGCTTGTCGCTGTGCGGATGGCCGCTGAAATTGAGCCAGCCGCGATCGCGAAACCCAATCGCGTCGACGACGAGCGTGTCGCCGTCCCATGTGCCCACCTGGTGACCGAGCCAGTTCGGGCCGGCGCCCGGCGGATGCGGGCGGCCGTCGAGCAGCATCTGCGTGAAGCCGGTCGCGTTCTCGACGATGAAGACGAGCGTCGACGGGTGATGCACCAGCTTGAAGAATCCGCCGGTGAAAAACGGCACGGCCGCGGCCGGCTGGCAATAGGACGGCGGCCAGTCCTTCAGGTGATTGTCCTCGCGCTCTCGAAGGAGCGCCGCGGCCCACGGCTGCAGATCGAGGTCGCCGAGGTCTGTCGGGCCGCCGAGCCACACGCCCGTCAGATCGGGTTTGCCGTTCGTCAATCGCGGCGTGGGCCCTCTCGGCGGCTCGGGCCGATTGAAGTAGGTCGCGACGATCGCCGTCGGATCTTCTCCGAGCGTGCGAAGCGACACGGTGTCTTCGAGGTGAACGTCAATCCGCAGCGTCTGGCCGGCGGCGACCGTCAGCCCGCCGCGCCGAAACGACTTCATCCCGGGGACGTTGGCGGAGAGCTCGTACGTGCCGGCAGGCACGTCGAACGTGAAGACGCCGTCCGCGCCGCCCTTGCCGTCGAACGACGGACCCGATGGCTCGCGCTTCGCGGACACGAACGCGACCGGGAATGTTCCGCCCTGCGGATCGGTGACCGTCGCGCGGATCGTGCCGTCAGCGGCCTGCGCCGTAACGCGCAGGCCGCATATGAGGAAGACCGCCAGTGCGGCTGACGACAGGGCGACCGCCGCACGACGGCTGGCGAGCATCTCAGTGCCGGATCTGCGAGGTCGCGTTGCCGAGATCGTAGACTTCGCAGTCGCCGCGCTCACGAATCAACCCGGCGTCCGGATTCTGACTGCGCTGCACGACGCGCGTCGGAAACACGTACGGCTCGATGAGGTAGTCGGGATCTTCGACCGTCACGTCGTACAGCAGCACGTTGCCTTCGCGGCGGAACTTCTCGATCACGTGCATGTTGTCCGAGTGGATGAAGCCGCCGCGGCCGAGCCACGTCGAGTCCACGAACGAGATCGAGTCGACGACCAGCGTGTCGCCTTCCCACTTGCCCACGCCGTAACCCATGTACGTCGTCTCGATTTTCTTCGGATCGTGCGGCCGGCCGTCGGTCGGGATGATGCGGTACTCGCCGTATCCGCCGCCCGCGTCGCCGCCGTAGTAGATGAACGTCACGTCCTTGTCGCTCTGGTAGATCCGCCGCGGCGGACCTTCGCGCGGGACGCCGAGCGGCTGGCACGTCATGACCGGGTCGTACTTGTTGGTCCACATGTCGAGCTGCTGGACCTTGTCCCAGTACTCCGGCTTGTACATCGGCCGGCCGATGTTGCCGAAGCGCGACGGCGAATACAGCTCGAAGTCGTACGTCTGGTTGTCCTGCCGCGTGACGTCGGCTTTCTGCGTCGGCGCGCGGCGGCGTCCGCCGCCCGTCATGTAGTTGCCGATCCAGTCGCTGTACTGATAGTTGCCGGTGAGATCGGGATGCGCGCCGAGGCGCGGCGTCGGAATCGACTTGTCGATCGGCGTCTCCGCCTTCGCGAACACGGCCACCGGCATCGCGCCCGCCGGCTTCATCGCCGCCTTCACGCTCGCCGGCACCGGCGCGACGACGTACACGTTGCCCGTCTCGGTCTGCGTCGTCTGGAGGTCGCGGACGACGGCGCCGTTCTTTCTCTCCGTCATCCTGCCGGCGTAGAAGACTTCGATCTTGTTGAGCGGGTTGTTCCAGTCCTGGTAGTCGCTGTACGTGAACTCGGTGGTGTTCGCGCCCTGCTTCACGACGACCTTCTCGACCATGAACTTCGAGTCGAGGGTCGCGGTCGCCGTCGCGCCGGGCACCTGCGGAATCGGGAACGTGATGACCGGTCTTCCGCCTTCCCACACGAGCGACGTATTGCGCACCTTGTCGACGCCATCCGCGAACAGCGTGCCCGGGTTCTCGCCGAGCAGGTACTTGTCGAGCGTGCCCATCACCGCGGCCTTCGGCGCGCCCTGCGGGCTCGCCCACAGACGGATCAGCCGCTCCTGCAGGGCGTTCGGCATCGGCGTCGCCTTGCCTTTCGTGCCGTCGATCTCCGCGCCGGGCATGGTTTCGTCCCACGCGTACAGCTCGCTGACGACTTCACCGTTCGAGACGGTCTGGCCGGCGCGCGTGCAGGTGTAGGTGATGCGCTGGGTGAACGACTGATAGTTCGTGCTCGCGCGGTACTTCGTCAGCGCGCAGGGCTGGCCGTCGACCTGAATCGTCCCGCTGCCCTGATATTCGAGCGTCGCGACCATGTCGCGCTCGTCGTGGCCCTTCAACATGCCCTGGTTGCGTTCCCAGTTGAAGAGCACCGACTTCAGATCCTTCGCGTCGGGCTTCGGCGTATACGGCTCGACGAAACGGTTGGCGCCGCCCGGGCCGGCGAAGCCCGGCGGCTGTGCCGCAGCCGTCAGCGGCGCGGCCATCGCCAGCGCGGCCGCGAACGCGATTTTTCGCAAACTCATGACTCGACGAGCTCCCATGGTGGTCCTCCCTGTCCCGGACGAAGCGTGATCCGGTGGAGCATGACGCCACGGAAGCGCCGAGGTCAAGGCCCTACGCGTCGGCGCGCACGAGACTGGGAGAGGCC
>DATNBT010000318.1:0-3715 GCA_035571855.1 Vicinamibacterales bacterium | reverse complement strand
TCGGCACCGTCCGTCGATCGAGCGCGCCGAACCTGTGGCGCATCGATCACCTCCTCGATCGCGTCACGCTGAAACCCGCCGACCTCCTCGACCAGCTGTCGCTGCTCCGCGTGATCGACGAAATCCGCCCGGACGAGATCTACAACCTCGCCGCGATGTCGTTCGTGCCCGCGTCGTGGGATCAGCCGATGCTCACCGGCGAGTTCAACGCGCAGGGCGTCACCCGGCTGCTCGACGCGGTCCGCCAGGTCGACACGTCGATCCGCATCTACCAGGCGTCGTCGAGCGAGATGTTCGGGAAGGTCCGTGAGGTGCCGCAGAACGAGATGACGCCGTTCTACCCGCGCAGCCCGTACGGCGTCTCCAAGGTCTTCGCGCACTACATCACGATCAACTACCGCGAGAGCTATAACCTCTTTGCCGTCTCGGGGATGCTGTTCAACCACGAGTCGCCGCGCCGCGGCCTCGAGTTCGTTACCCGCAAAGTGACCCACGGCGTCGCGCGCATCAAGCTCGGGCTCGACGAGACGCTGTCGATCGGCAACCTCGACGCGCACAGGGACTGGGGCTTCGCCGGCGATTACGTCCGGGCGATGTGGATGATGCTCCAGCAGCCGAAACCGGACGACTACGTCATCGCCACTGGCGTGTCGCACTCGGTCCGTGATTTGATCCAGATCGCCTTCGGGCATGCGGGCCTCGACTGGCAGAAGCACGTGAAGGTCGACCCGGCGCTGCTGCGGCCGGCCGAAGTCGAACACCTGCTCGGCGACGCGTCGAAGGCGAAAAAGGAACTCGGCTGGACGCCGTCGGTCGATTTCAAACAACTCGTGGAGATGATGGTCGACGCGGACCTCGCCCGCCTCGGCACCAGAACATGAGCACGAACTCCAATCACCAGCAACTGCTCGACCGGATCAGAGCCCGCAAAGCCAACGTCGGCGTCATCGGCCTCGGCTACGTCGGCCTGCCGCTCGCCGTCGAGTTCGCGCGGCAGGGCTTCAACGTCTACGGCTTCGATGTCGACGAGTCGAAGACGTCCCAGATCAACGCCGGCAGGAGCTACATCCCCGACGTCTCCGAGAAAGAGCTCGGGGCCGTCGTCAAGTCGGGGCACCTCCGCGGCACGACGAAGATGGGCGAGCTCGCGAAGATGGACGTCATCGACATCTGCGTCCCGACGCCGCTCAGGAAGACGAAGGATCCGGATCTGTCCTACGTCGTGAAGGCCGTCGAAGCGGTGGCGGCCTCGCTCAAGCGCGGACAGCTCGTCATCCTCGAATCGACGACCTATCCTGGGACGACGGATGAAGTGGTGCAGCCGATGCTCGAGGCGCAGAGCCTGAAGGCCGACGAGGACTTCTTCCTCGCGTTCTCCCCCGAGCGCGTCGATCCGGGCAACGCGAAGTTCAACACGCGCAACATCCCGAAGGTCGTCGGCGGTATCGGCAAGGCCAGCACCGAAGCGGCCGCGGCCCTCTATGGCACGACGGTCGACACGGTCGTCCAGGTCAGCTCCACGCGTGTCGCCGAGATGGTGAAGCTGCTGGAGAACACGTTCCGCGCCGTCAACATCGGCATGGTGAACGAGCTCGCGCTGATGTGCCACCGGATGGACATCGACGTGTGGGAAGTCATCGACGCCGCGAAGACGAAGCCGTTCGGGTTCATGCCGTTCTACCCGGGGCCCGGCCTCGGCGGCCACTGCATTCCCATCGACCCGCACTACCTGTCATGGAAGGCGCGGCAGCACGGCTTCGAGTGCCGCTTCATCGAGCTGGCGGGCGCAATCAACTCCTCGATGCCGGACTACGTCGTCGAGCGGGTCGCCGAGGCGCTCAACACGATCAGGAAGCCGATCAACGGCTCGCGCGTCCATGTCATCGGCGTCGCGTACAAGAAAGACGTCAACGACATGCGCGAGTCGCCGGCCCTCGACGTCATCGAGCTGCTGGCGAAGCGCGGCGCCGAGATCAGCTACAGCGATCCGTGGGTCCCGGATCTGCGCACCGACGGCCGCTCGCTGAAGTCGGTGGATTTCGACAGGGCGGTCGCGTCCAGGCCCGACTGCGCCGTCATCTGCACCGACCACTCGGTGTTCACGTACGACGACCTCGTGAAGAGCGGCGTCGTCATCGTCGACACCCGCAACGCGCTCAAAGATCGCCAGGCTGCGAACATCTTCCGTCTCTGATGCACAGGTGGCTGCTCGATCTGCTGGTGTGCCCCGAGTGCCGCGGCACGCTGCGTCTCGACGCGCGTGAACAGCGCGGCGACGACGTCGTCACGGGCGCGCTGGCGTGCGCATCGGGACACTCGTTCGAAATCACGAACGGCATTCCGCGGTTCGTCAGACACCAGCTCAACGCGGATCAGGCGCGAACGCGCGACTCGTTCGGCGACGAGTGGTCACGTCTCTATCCGGAGCACGGTCACACGACGCCGGAGTGGCAGGCCGAGCGCGACATCTTCCTCGAGTACACGCGCAGCCTGCCGTCGGAGTATCGCGGCAAGCTCGTGCTCGACGCCGGCTGCGGCAACGGCCGCTATGCGAAGCTCGCGAACGACTGGGGCGCGCGCGTCGTGTGCGTCGACATCTCGACGGCCGTCGAGATCGCGCAGGCGAACGTGGGCAGCCGTCCGGACGTCGCGGTCGTGCAGGGCGATCTCTTCAAGCTGCCGTTCAGGCAGGGCGTGTTCGACATCGTCTATTCGATCGGCGTGCTGCATCACACACCCGACGCGAAGGGCGCGTTCCAGTCGATTCAGCCGCTGGTCAAGCCCGGCGGATTTTTTTCGATCTTCATGCACGGCCAGGGCAACCGTGCGCTCTACGCGGTGAATCGCGGGCTGCGCGCGTGGACGGCGAAGGCGTCGTACCGCACGACGTGGAACTTCTGCCTCGTGCTGACGGCGATCGCGAAAGTTCTGCTCGCGATTCCGTTCCTCGGGCCCGTTCTGTACCTCGTCGGACGGCAGGTGATCTTCTTCTCGCCCGATCAGCACAACAACTACGACCACTACAGTGCCGGATTCACGAGCTTCCACCGCAAGGAAGAGATCCGCGGATGGTATGCCGGGTGGGACGATGTCGCGGTCCGGTACCAGGGCGTGGCGACCGAGAGCATCTATGCGCGGGGTGCTCGTCCGTTCACAGTCTGAACGCTCATCCGTTCACGATCTGAACGCCAGGTAGACAGGTTGACAGTTCGGTGGCGGATCGTCATAATACCCCCGTTCAAATTCTGAACGACTGAGCTCGATCGGCCGATAAAGACCTACGCGCCGGTGCGTGTACGGCCCCCCAACTTCCTGCACGTCTGGTCGCCCATAGCCCCGCTATGTCCTTGGCTGTGAGTGAGAAAGCGTGAGCCTGTCTTCATGACGCCCTCCCGGCGCTTTCTCGACGGTTTGTTCGGCCTCGACGGCCAAGTCGCCGTGGTGACGGGCGGATCCGGACGGCTCGGCAGCCGTTACGTGGCCGCGCTGGCCGATGCCGGTGCGTCCGTCGCGGCGTTCGACCTGCCCGGCCGGACCAACGCGCGGGTCGAGCAGCTCGCCGCCGCCGGCCGCCCGGTCGTGTCGCACGGCGTCGACGTCACGAAGCGCGATCAGGTCGACGCGGCGATCGCCGCCGTCGCGAAGACGTTCGGCGCCCCGACGATTCTCGTGAACAACGCCGGGATCGGCGCATCGCCCGCCGACGCCGCGCTCG
>DATNBT010000317.1:0-3838 GCA_035571855.1 Vicinamibacterales bacterium | reverse complement strand
AGGAGATCGTCGCGCAACACGGGCGCCTCGACGGCGCCGGCAACGGCAGGCGCGGCCTGCACTTTCGGCAGCCGATCTTTGAGTTCGAGCACGATCCGCTCCGACGTCTTCTTGCCGACACCAGGGATCGCCGTGAGACGGGCGAGATCACCGCGCTCGATGGCGCCGACGAGTTCGGCGGGCTCGATGCCCGACAGCACGGCCAGCCCGACCTTGGGGCCGATGCCGCTGATCGAGATCAGGCGCTCGAAGAGATCGAGCTCCATCGCCGTCGCGAATCCGAAAAGCGCGATCGCGTCCTCGCGCACGTGCGTGTGCACGCGCAGCGACACCTCGGCGCCGCGCTCGCCGAGGACGTAGAACGTGGACAGCGGCACGGCGACGTCGTACCCGACGCCACCGACATCAACGACGACACGATTGGGATGCTTGTCGAGAATGGCGCCGCGAAGATGCGCGATCACGGACGGTAGTGCCGCCAGCTCGCGGCCACGCGGCGCGGGCGTCCCGCGGCCGCCGTGGCCTTCACCAGACGCGCCGGCCGCGAGTGAATGTGGCAGACGGCGACGGCCAGCGCGTCCGCGGCGTCAAACGGCGTCGGCGGCTCGTCGAGGCCGAGCATCATCTTCATCATCTGCTGGACCTGCGGCTTCTCGGCGCGCCCGTAGCCGACGACCGCGCGCTTCACCTCGGCGGGGGTGTACTCGAAGATCGGCACGCCGGCTTCAACCGCCGCGAGCATCGCCACGCCGCGCGCGTGGCCGAGCGTGAGCGCGCTGCGCGCGTTGACCGAATAAAACACGCTTTCGATGGCGACGGCGTCGGGACGGCACTCGCCGAGGAGCGTTGCGAGCTGCGAGTGAATCAGCAGAAGCTTTTCGGGAAACGCCGACGATGTCTTCGTGCGGATGGCGCCGCACGTCACGAGGCGGTGGCGCGAGCCGTCGGTGCTCACGCATCCATAGCCGGTGCGATCGGAGCCGGGATCGATCCCGAAGATGATCACGCCAGCGAGGCCTCGATCTCCTTCTCCGAGACGTCGAAATTCGACGAGACGTTCTGCACGTCGTCGTGATCGTCCAGGGCTTCCATGAGCTTGAGCATGGCCTGCGCGGGCTTCCCTTCGAGCGTGACCATGTTCTGGGGAATCAGCGACACCTTCGCGCTCGCCGGCTCGACGCCCAGCGCCTTCACGGCGTCCTGCACGACGGTGAACACTTCGGGCGGGCTGTAGACCTCGAAATTGTCGCCCTCTTCCTGGAAATCGTCCGCGCCGGCTTCGAGCACGGCGTTCATCAGCTTCTCTTCGTCGATCTTCGACTTCTCGACGACGATGTAGCCCTTCTTGCTGAACATCCAGGCGACGGCGTTGGGCGCCGCGAGATTGCCGCCCCACTTCTCGAGCAGGTGGCGGATTTCGCCGGCCGTGCGGTTCTTGTTGTCGGTGAGGACGTCGATGATCACCGCCGCGCCGCCGGGACCGTACCCTTCGTACGACGCCTCTTCGTACGACACGCCGGGCTCCTGGCCGGTGCCGCGGCGGATGGCGCGCTCGATGTTCTCGCGCGGCATGTTGTTCGCCTTGGCTTCCGCGATGATCGTCCGCAGGCGCGGATTCATGTCGGGATCGCCGCCGCCGGCGCGGGCCGCGACCGCCAGTTCCTTAATCAGGCGCGTGAAGATCTTGCCGCGCTTGGCGTCGGCCGCGCCCTTCTTGTGCTTGATGGAATGCCATTTAGAGTGCCCAGACATGTCAAAACTCTACCCCTTTTTGGCCAGGATGATCCAGACATCCGCGCGCGGATCCCAGGGCCGTCCGCGATAGTCGCCGAGCACGTTTTCCACGGAAAACCCGGCGCGCTCGAGGCGGGCGCCCATCTGCCGGATGCTCAACGTGCGGAACGTGAGCTCGAAACGATGGGTCGTCGAACGCGTGCCGCGGCGCTCGATGTACCGCTGATCGAAGGTCGTCAGGTGCCGCCGTGGATCCTGACGGACCGATTCGACAAGCGTCACGGACGCGCCGCCCGCCATCCTGCCGCGAAGCTGCACCTTGTTCCGGTACTCGCGCCACTTCGGGACGTCGGGCACGAGGTCGATGCCGAACGTGCCGCCGCGTTTGAGGACCCGCGCGACCGACGCCAGCGCGTCCTTCAGATCGCGCTCGCGAATCAGCGACTGGAGAATGCCGTACGGCGCGAGGACCATCGCGAAGCGCGCGCGCTTGAATGGAAGATGCCGGATGTCCGCGCGCACAAACGATGGGATTAGGGACTGGTGATTGGGGATTCGAGAAGCTCGCGCACGCGCGCGGCGGAGCATCGGAGCCGAGCGATCGACGCCGACGACGTCGATGTCGTGCTTCAGGAGAGGGATCGTGATGCGGCCCGTGCCGCATCCGAGCTCGAGGACGTCGCCGTCGGCGGCGGCCGCGACCCGCTGCCAGAACGGCACGTCGCGGCGTCCGAGCGTCTGCGCGTTCTCCCAGTCGTAGAACGGCGCGTACTCGTCCCAGCCCCGCCAGCCTTCTTTCTTCAATCGGAAACAGCGAGCTCGCCGGGAACGATCGGCCGCGTACGCGGCAACCGGCCGAGCCTCGCAAGGTTGCCGACGAACGCGAGGATCGCGATGAACACGGCCAGCTTGAGGCTGTCTCCCGCGCGGGTGCGCGGAATCACTTTCCACATCAGCCACAGCGCCGGCTGCGCCCAGCAGACGGCCCACACCGAGCCGTAGAAGTACCGCCGCTCGTGGCCTTCGCCCTTCGTCGACGGCTTCACGCGCGGCAACTGTCCGAAAAGACCCAGCAGCCAGATGAATCCCGCCAGCGGAAAGTACGCGTAGCGGTAAATCTGCTTCAGATACCAGTTCCCCGTCGCAATCGCGATCACGAGCCCCGTGATGTTCAGCACCGCGAAGGTAATGACCTCGCTCCACGCGAACGTGTAGCAGACGCGGCGATAGAGCGGATTGGGACGATCTTCGGTGAACCGGATGATGTACGGCTTCGGCTCGACACCCGGCAGACTGCCGCGCAACCCGGCGACCCCCGTGCCGGCGAGCACCGCGCCGAGCCACAGCGCCATCCGCGAATCAAAGCCGTGCTCGAACAGATCGAACGTCAGCGGACCGGGCGCGATGAAGAACACGAAAATCCAGATCGGCCAGTGATTGAACCGGTAATAGAGCTTGTTGTACTCACGGATCTTGCGCTGCGACGCGTACTCAACGGGAATTTCGGCCACGGGAACGACGAGTATAACCCGGCGATTCGGCCGGCGGCGCGCTTCCCCACATGCCTTTTCTGAATGACCGCGCCTCCGCTTCCGCCTTTTTCAACTCATCCAGCCGCGCGATCGGTTCGCGTGCGGTGACGCGCGCCAGTCCTTCGCGCGCCATCACGACATTCGCGCAGACGCCGTCTTCGGTAACGACGTACGCGAGGCGGCGTTTGTATTTGTCCATCGGCTCGCCGTCGCTCTCGAGACGCACCCACCGGCGGAGCACGAGGCTCGCGAGCTTGTCGCGCGCGGCATACGCAAACGGCGCCGACGTATCGAACCCGCGTCCGATCTCGGGCGCGTCGATGCCGAGCAGCCGCACGCGGCCGAAGACCTGGACGTCGATCGTATCGCCGTCGAGAACCGCGCGAACGAGCACGAGTTCTGATCGCGGGAGCGTCCGCGCGCCGCTCGTAGCAAAGACTGCAACGATCAACAGACTCGACGCGAGCAATTTCTGCATCCCTCACTCCTCCACCAACAACTTGCAGGCCGTGGAAGAAGACTCGTGCAAACCGTCAGCCGTCGCGCTTTCATTCCTTGATTTGCGTCTCAGA
>DATNBT010000316.1:0-4805 GCA_035571855.1 Vicinamibacterales bacterium | reverse complement strand
ACGATGTCGAACTGCGTTTGACGCGATTTGATCCAGTCGGGCCCGGAGATCTGGTCCTGCGACGGCAGCGCGTAGGCGTACTGCAGGCATTCCGCGAGCGTGACGTTCGTCAGCGTGAGCCTGCCGTTGCGAAACGATCCGAGGTTGATACCGATCGTTCCCCCAACGGGGACGGGCGCCGATACCTTTACCGTGGCGACCTCAAACGCGAGCGCCAGCGCGACGAGAACATTCACGCCGGCTTAGACACCGGTTCCCCCAGGTTGGCTGACTTGTACTGCAGCTCGAACAGCTTGAAGTAGATCCCGCGCTCGCCGAGCAGTTCCTGGTGCGTGCCGGCCTCCCGGAGCTGCCCCTTGTGGAAGACGAGGATGCGGTCCATGTCCTGGATCGTCGACAGCCGATGGGCGACGGCGATCGTCGTGCGATCGGACATCAGCACCTGCAGCGCGTCGCGAATCAGCAGCTCGGTCTCGGTGTCGACGCTCGACGTCGCCTCGTCGAGAATCAGCACGCGCGGATCGAACGCCAGCGCCCGCGCGAACGACAGCAGCTGCTTCTGCCCGACCGAGAGCGTCGAGCCCCGCTCGGCCACCGCCGTCCCGTACGCGTCCGGCAGCCGCTCGATGAACGCGTCCGCATGCACCGCGGCGGCCGCGCGCTTCATCCGCTCGTCGTCGATGCCCGGGTGGCCGAGGCGGATGTTCTCGGCGATCGTCCCTGAAAACAGGTGGACGTCCTGCAGCACCAGGCTGAACAGGCCGCGCAGCGCCTTCAGATCCAGCTCGCGGACGTCCACGCCGTCGACCGTGATGCGTCCTTTGCTGACGTCGTAGAACCGCAGCAGCAGGTTGATTAGCGTCGTCTTGCCCGAGCCCGTGGCGCCGACGATGCCGACGCGCTGGCCGGGCTTCACCTCGAAGCTGACGTCCTTCAGGACGTAGTCTTCGCCGTTGTACGCGAACCAGACGTGATCGAACACGATATGCCCTCCGCCGCCAGGGCTGCCGAGGGCAAGCCCCCTGGGATGCGGCGGCTGCCGGATCACAATCGGTTCGTCGATCAGCTTGAAAATGCGCTCCGACGAGGCCATCGCGGCCTGCATGACGTTGAACTTCTCCGACATGTCGCTGATCGGCCGGAAGAACCGCGCGGAGTACTGGAGAAACGCGACCAGCGCGCCGAGCGTCAGCGCGTTCGACGTGGTGCCCGCGCCGCCGGCGCGCACGATGCTGATGCCGCCGTACACGAGGATGAGCGCGGCGGCAATCGCGGCGACGAGCTCGATCGCCGGGTAGAACACGGCGTAGAAGAAGATCGACGCGTAGTTCGCGTCCCGCAGCGTCCGGTCGATCTCGTCGAACCGCTCGAAGTTCACGCGCTCGCGGCGGAACAGCTGGACGTTCGACATGCCGGTGATGTTCTCCTGCAGGAACGCGTTGATGCGCGCGATGAGGCCGCGGACCGTCCGGTACGACTGCCGGACGTTGCTCCTGAACCACTGCGTGATCACGACGATCAGCGGCAGGACGGTGAACGTGACGAGCGCGAGCCGCCAGTTCATGACGAGCATCACCGTCATGATGCCGATGAGCGAGAAGAAGTCGCCGAAGATCGTGACGACGCCCGACGTGAACATGTCGTTGATCGCGTCGACATCCGAGGTCACCCGCGTCATGAGCCGGCCGACCGGGTTGCGATCGTAGTACTGCACGTCGAGCTGCTGCAGGTGCGTATAGATCGTCATGCGCAGGTCGAACATGATCCGTTGCCCCGTCATCTGCAGCGTCCACGTCTGCAGGTACTCGGCCGCGAACCCGCCGGCGACGACGGCGAGGAAGACGAGCGCCAGCGTGTCGAGCCCTTCGAGCCGTCCGACCGCGATGTGCTGATCGATGGCGACTTTCACGAGGTACGGCTGGGCGAGCTGGCCCGCGGCGCCGGCGATGATCGCGACAAACGCCATCACCACCTGCTTCCAGTACGGCCGCAGGTACTGCAGCAGCCGCCGCATCAGCCGGGCGTCGTACGCCTTCCCGAGGATCTCGTCGTCCTGCATGGTTATGAGGCTGCCAGTTCTTCTTCGAGCAGCTGCTTCTTGTGCAGCTCGGCGTACAGGCCGCCTGTTTTCGCGACCAGCGCGTCGTGCGTGCCGCGCTCGACGATGCGGCCGTCTTCGATGACGAGAATCAGATCCGCGTCGCGGACGGTGGAGACGCGGTGCGAGACGATGATCGAGGTCCGCTGCCGCATGACGCCGCGCAGCCGCGACAGGATCTCTTCCTCGGTGTACGTGTCGACCGCCGACAGCGCGTCGTCCAGGATCAGAATCCGCGGATCGATGGCCACGGCGCGCGCGAGCGCCGTCCGCTGCTTCTGGCCGCCGGACAGCGTGATGCCGCGCTCGCCGACCATCGTGTCGTAACCCAGCGGGAAGTCGGTGACGTCCTTGTCGAGACGCGACACCGCCGCCGCGTCCAGAATCGCCTGCTGGCGGTCGCGGTGCGGACGCGGCACCGCGTCGAAGCCGAACGCGACGTTGGCCGCGAGCGTGTCGGAGAACAGGAAGGGCTCCTGCGGCACGAAGCCGATGGCGCCGCGAAGCGTCGCGAGCGGGATCTCGCGGACGTCCATGCCGTCGATGAAGACCGTGCCCGGCGGCGGATCGTAGAGCCTCGCGAGCAGGCTGATCAGCGCCGACTTCCCGGATCCGGTCGGTCCGACGAGCGCGGCGCTCTGCCCTGCCTGGATCTTCGCGGAGACGTGGTGCAGCACCGGAGCCGGGCCGAAACCGAACGTCAGGTCGCGAAACTCGATATCCCCCTTGATGTGACCGTGCAGAGCGACCCTTTCAGGGTCGCGGATACCGGGTTCCGTTTCTAACACTTCCAGCATCCGCTTCCACGACGCCAGGCCGCGCTGGATCATGTTCGTGACCCAGCCGAACGCGATCATCGGCCAGCCGAGCATCGTGAAGTACCCGAAGAACGCGACGAACTGTCCGACGGTGATGCGCCCGCCGATCACCAGCCGGCTCCCGTACCAGACGACGACAAGCGCGCCGAGGCCGAGAAAGAACGTCATGCTCGGGAAAAAGAACCCCTGGACGGTAATCAGCCGGCGGTTGCGGAGGACGAACTCCTCGTTCGAACGCGCGAAACGCGACAGCTGATCCTGCTCCTGCCCGTACGCGCGGACGACGCGGACGCCGGCGAACGCTTCCTGCGCCACCGCGCTGAGGTCGGAGAGCTGCGCCTGGATCTGCTCGAACCGTTTGTGGATCGCCGTCCCGAAATACTTCACCGAGATGGACACGAACGGCATCGGCACGAGCGCCGCGAGCGCGAGCCGCCAGTCGATCGCGACCATCGCCCCGAACGCGCCGACGAAGCCCAGCACGGTGTCGGAGATGTACATGACGGCCGGGCCGATCATCATGCGGACGGCGCTGAGATCGTTGGTCGCGCGCGACATGAGGTCGCCCGTCCGGCTGGCCTGGAAGTACTGCGCCGGCATGCGCTGCAGATGCGCGAAGAACTCGTTGCGCATGTCGTACTCGATGTCGCGGGAGACCCCGGTCAGGATCTGGCGCATGTAGTACCGGAACACGCCGCCGAACACGCCGATGCCGAGCAGCAGCAGCGCCCAGCGCACGAGCTTGCCGACCGTCACGCCGGCCGTCAGGTCGTCGATCGCCCAGCCGGTGACTTTGGGAGCGAGCAGATACCCGCCGCGCGAGAGCACGACGGTGACGAGGCCGGCGACGAACTTCTTCTGGTAGCGGCGAACGTATACTAGCAGTCGAGCAACCGGAGACATCCTTCTGTGAACCTAGTTTACCCGCGCGCGCTCGCCGTGTGCGCGCTGACATTGACCGCCGCGACCGCATTCGCACAGTACCGGCCGGGGGCGGTCGTCGCGATCGCGCCGTCGGAGAACTACCACGTCGAGCTCGGCGCCGGCTTCTGGAATCCGTCCGCCGACATGCAGATTGCCGACGGCGCGGGCGGATCGACCGTCGACCTGAAGAACGACCTCGGCCTGCAGGACCGGAAGGTCGGTGAGTTCCAGCTCGTCATCAAGCCCGCGGTGAAGCACAAGATCCGCGTCCAGTTCATCCCCCTGCGTTACACGCAGACGGGCTCGCCGCGGACGACGCTGACGTTCAACGGCCAGACATTTCCCGCCGGCGTGCCTGTCAGTTCGTCGCTCCGGTGGAATGCGTGGCGGTTCGGATACGAGTACGACTTCACGTCCACCCCTCGCGGGTTCCTCGGCGTGATTGTCGACCTGAAATATACCGATGTCCTGGCGACGCTGACGCCGTCGACGTCCCCGGCCGGCGGCGCGAGCGGCACCGCTTCCGCGAAGGCGCCGATTCCCGCGCTCGGCGCCATCGGGCGGCTCTATCTCGCGGAAAACCTGTCGGTCACGGGCGAGCTGACGGGTTTTGCGTTTCCCGGAGGCTGGATCAAAAGCGCGAGCGGCCACTACGCCGACATGGACCTCTACGCGATGCTCAACTTCGTGGACTCGTTCGGGATCCGCGCGGGCTATCGGAAGTTCGACGTGGAGTACGACCTGACGAGCGACACGGGCACGTTCAAGTTGAGCGGCCCGTATCTTGGAGTGTCGCTGCGGTTCTGAAAATATCTACCACAGAGGAAAAAAGGTATCTCGTCCGAAACCTTTCCTCCCTGGTGGAGCGTTTTCCTCTAGTGGGGTCGCGCTCCCGCAATCGCAGGCACGAGCTTCGCCAGCCGCTCATCCGCCGCCTGCAACGTCGCGTCCTTCTTGCAGTAGCA
>DATNBT010000315.1:0-18495 GCA_035571855.1 Vicinamibacterales bacterium | reverse complement strand
TCGATCGCCAGATCGATCTGGTTGCTGACGAGGAAGTTGAGCCCGAGGATGTAGTGCGGCGACTGCCGGGCGCGCCGCCGGTCGATCCACTTGCCGTCCTTGAGCTTGTAGCGCTCCCAGGCCTTGCCGACCGCGAGGCCGGCGAGCAGCGCGATCAGCGTCGCGAGCAGCAGCGCGTAGTCGCTCACGAGCCCGCCTCGTTCTCGTACGCCTTCACGAGGGCGTCCCAGTGGTTCTGCGCGCGAAGCACGAACTCCACCAGCTCGCGCACCGCCCCCTCGCCGCCGGACTTCGTGCTGACGAAGTCCACGCGAGACTTCACCTCGGCGACGGCGTCGGCCGGCGCTGCCGACAGGCCCGCACGCGACAGCACGGCGAGGTCGACGATGTCGTCGCCCATGTACGCGACCTGTTCGTCGCCGAGCACCATGTCGCCCACGATCTGATCATATGTCGCGAGCTTGCTCGTCACGCCCTGGTAGATGAGGGTGATCCCAAGTTGAGCTGCGCGCTGCGCGGTCGTCGGCGAGTGCCTCGCCGAAAGGAGTCCGACCTGCACTCCGGCCCGCTGCGCCCAGACGAGCGCGATGCCGTCGCGGATGTGGAACCGCTTGCTCTCCGAGCCGTCGCCGTAGATCGTGACCGCGCCGTCGGTGAGCACGCCGTCCACATCAAGCAGGATCAGCTTGATGGCCGCAGCCTTAAGTTCCAACTTCTTACTTCTTACTTCCAAGCTCAGAACATCTCCGTGCGCCAGAGATCGTGGAGGTGGACGACGCCTGCCACACGCTGGGAATGATCGTCGACGACGACGACGGAGGTGATGTGGCGCGATTCCATGAGGTTCAGGGCTTCGACCGCGAGGGTGTTGCGCAGGACGGACACGGCGCCGCGCGTCATCACGTCCGACGCGCGCAGCCGGCGGATGTCGCTGCCGCGTTCGATGTGGCGGCGGATATCGCCGTCGGTGATGACGCCGAGCAGCAGGCCGTCGTCATCGACGACGCACGTCATGCCGAGCTTCCTGGTCGAGATGACCGTCAGCGCGTCCTGCATGCCCGTCGTCGCCTGCACCGTCGGGCAGTCCGCGCCGGTGTGCATCAGTGCTTCGACGCGCATCAGGCTCTTGCCCAGCGTGCCGCCCGGATGGAGATTCGCGAAGTCGTCCTGCTTGAATCCCTTTTCGACGAGCAGCGTCATGGCGAGCGCGTCGCCGATCGCCAGCGCCGCGGTCGTGCTCGCCGTCGGCACGAGGTTCATCGGGCACGCTTCTTCGGCGACGCTGCAGTCGAGCGAGACATCGGCGGCCTGCGCCAGCGCCGACTTGCGCGCGCCGGTAATGGCGATGAGCCTGGCGCCGAGACGGCGGATGAATTCCAGCAGCCGGATGATTTCGTCCGTCTCGCCGCTGTACGACACGGCGACGACCACGTCGTCGGCCTGAATCATCCCGAGATCGCCGTGAATCGCGTCGGCGGGATGCAGGAAGTGCGCGGGCGTGCCGGTGCTGGAGAGCGTCGCCGCGATCTTCTGGCAGATGATGCCGGACTTGCCCATGCCGGTGAGAATCACGCGGCCTTTGCACTCGCGCAGGAGATCGACCGCGCGATCGAATCGCTCGTCGAGCCGGTCCGCGAGCGCCAGGACGGCCGCGGCTTCGGTCTGCAGAACTTTGCGGGCGAGCGCGCGATCAGCCATGAGTGCGAGCGACGGTATTCCCAGCCGGCTGCTTGACGATCGCGTCGATGGCCAGCAGACGGCGGAGCAGCGGTTCGAGCAGATCGAGCTTGAGCGCGTTCTGCGCGTCGCTTTTCGCCGCGGCCGGGTTGTCGTGGACTTCCATGAACACGCCGTCGACGACGGCCGCGACGCCGGCGGATGCCAGCGTCTCGATGTACTCGGCCTGTCCCGCCGTCACGCCGTCGCCGCCGCCGGGAAGCTGCAGGCTGTGCGTGACGTCGAACACGACCGGCACGCCGGTCTCGCGCACCATCGGAAACGCGCGCATGTCGACGACGAGGTTGTGATAGCCGAAGCTGGTGCCGCGCTCGGTGACGAACACCTTCGAGTTGCCCGCGTCGACGACCTTCGCCACGGCATGCTTCACGTCGTCGGGCGCCAGGAACTGTCCCTTCTTGATGTTCACCGCGCGGCCGGTCTTCGCTGCCGCGACGAGCAGGTCGGTCTGGCGGCAGAGAAACGCCGGAATCTGCAGGACGTCGACGACGTCGGCCGCCGCGGCGGCCTGGGACGCTTCGTGGATGTCGGTGAGGATCGGCACGCCGTACTTCGCCTTGACGGCGGCCAGCACCCGGAGCCCTTCGGCCAGTCCCGGACCGCGGAACGACTTGCCCGAGGTCCGGTTCGCTTTGTCGAAGGACGCTTTGAAGATGTAGGGGACGTTCACGCGGCGCGCGATCTCGGAGATCGCGCCGGCCATTTTCAATGCGTGCGCTTCGCTTTCGATGACGCACGGGCCGCCGATGAAGGTGAACGGGCTTCCGCTGCCTCCAATTGCGACAGCGCCAATCTGGACGGATTTCATCCGCAACTATTGTAGTGCAGGCCTTTAGGCCCGCCCTTCGATCGTCTACGCGACTGATTCCGCCTGGGTCCGCTGGTGTGCCGTTTTGTGCCGATACGAGGCTTCGACGAAGCTCGCGAACAGCGGATGCGGGCGCGTCGGCTTCGACTTGAACTCGGGATGGAACTGCACCGCGAGATACCACGGATGCCCGGGGACTTCGGCAATCTCGACGAACTTGCCGTCGGGTGAACGTCCGGAGATCTTCATCCCTTTTTCGAGCAGCGCCGGCTCATAGAGGCAGTTGAACTCGTAGCGATGGCGATGGCGCTCGTGAATCAGGCGCGCGCCGTACGCACGTTCCGCGAGCGATCCCGGCGTGAGCTGGCAGGGATATTCGCCGAGCCGCATCGTGCCGCCGAGCTCGTCGACGCCGAGCAGATCGCGCAGCTTGTAGATCACCTTCGTCGGCGTGTCGGGATTGCATTCCGTCGAGTCCGCGTCGCTCAGGCCCGCGACGTTCCTCGCGTATTCGACGGTCGCCCACTGGAAACCGTAGCAGATGCCGAAATAGGGGATTTTCCGCTCGCGCGCGATCTCCGCGGCTTTCATCATGCCGCGCGTGCCGCGGTTGCCGAATCCGCCCGGGACGAGCACGCCGTCCGCTTCGTCGAGCAGGGCAGCGCCGTTCGGCTCTTCGAGCGACTCGGCCTCGATCCACTTGATGTTCACCTTCAGCCGGTGCGGGAAGCCGCCGTGATACAGAGCTTCGTTGAGGCTCTTGTAGGAATCCTCGTAGCCCACGTACTTCCCGACGACGTGAATCGTGATCTCGTCGACCGGATGCTTGATGCGATCGACGAGATCCTCCCACTGCTGCATGCGCCGCTCGGTCTGCGGCAGGTGCAGGTATTTCAGGACGATGCGATCGAGGCCTTCCTGTGCGAGGACGAGCGGCACTTCGTAAATCGTCGCGACGTCTTTCGCGGTGATGACGGCCTCTTCCTCGACGTCGCAGAAGAGCGCGATCTTCCGCTTGATGTCCGGGTCGAGATACCGGTCCGTGCGGCAGAGCAGGATGTCCGGCTGAATGCCGATCGACCGCAGGTCGCGGACGCTGTGCTGCGTCGGCTTGGTCTTCAACTCGCCGGCGGCGCCGATGTACGGGACCAGCGTCAGGTGGATGTAGAGCGTGTTGTCGCGGCCGACATCCTGGCGGAACTGGCGGATCGCTTCGAGGAAGGGCAGGCTCTCGATGTCGCCGACCGTGCCGCCGATTTCGACGAGGACGACGTCGACGTCCTGACCGACTTTGCGAATCGCGTCTTTGATTTCGTTGGTGATGTGGGGGATGACCTGGACGGTGCGGCCGAGGTAGTCGCCGCGGCGTTCCTTCTGGATGACGCTGGAGTAAATCTTGCCGGTCGTCCAGTTCGAATCGCGGGTCGTAAGAGTGCTGGTGAACCGCTCGTAGTGGCCGAGATCCAGGTCCGTCTCGCCCCCGTCGTCGGTGACGTAGACCTCACCGTGCTGATACGGGCTCATCGTCCCGGGATCAACATTTATATAAGGATCGAACTTCTGCATGGTCACCCGGTATCCATGGCCTTCGAGCAGGCAGCCGATTGAGGCCGCCGCCAGGCCCTTGCCGAGTGAGGACACCACACCACCGGTCACGAAGATGTATTTGGTCTGCCGTCCGTCCATTCACGTCCTCCGTCCGGCTGAAGCCGGACGCTACGATGAAGCCGTCGCCCCCAGCAGGCGACGCACTTGTTCAAGATCTGCCGGCGTGTCCACGCTGAACGAGTCGTAGGGCGTCTCGACGGCTTTGATCCGGATGCCGTGTTCGAGCGCCCGCAACTGCTCCAGCGATTCGGCCCGCTCGAGCGGCGTCGGCTCCAGGCTGGCCAGCACGAGCAGGGTGTTACGCCGATAGGCGTACAGGCCGATATGTCTGTATAGCGGGGGCCAGCCCCCGCGGGGATCGCGCGCGTGAGGAATCGGCGCGCGCGAGAAATACATCGCGAAGCCGGCGCGGTCGATGACGACCTTGACCACGTTGTTGTCGATCAGCTCCGCGGGTTGAGTGATGCGCTTGTACAGCGTCGACATCTGGATCGACGAGTCGGTCAGAAGCGGCGCGACGACCTGGTCGATGGCGCGCGGATCGATGAGCGGCTCGTCGCCCTGCACGTTGACGACGATGTCGACGTCCATGCCCGCGACGATTTCCGCGAGCCGGTCGGTGCCGGACTGATGCGTGGCTTTCGTGAGGCGCACGCGGCCGCCGAATTCGTTCACGCGCGTTGCGATGCGAAGATCGTCGGTCGCGACGATCACCTGGGTCACCGACGCCGCGGCGGATGCGCGGCGATAGACGTGCTCGATCATCGGCCGGCCGTCGATGTCTGCGAGCGGCTTGCCGGGAAAACGCGTTGAGGCGAATCGAGCAGGGATGAAAGCGACGACTTGTTGCGGATATTTCGGATCGACCGTAGAGCCAGTCGACGAGGGGTGCACGACGAAGTATAACACGGCTACAATTGGTGGTCGGGCTTGAGCGTGATTACAAAACGGACGGTGCTTCTTGTCGTCGTGCTCGGCGCGCTGGCTGCGTGGCTCGCCGCTGCGGCGACGTCCGGAGTAAGACCCGTCAAGCCTGTTGCAACGGCACGCCCGCCGATTGAATTGCGCGGCGCCGCGCTCAGCGCCGAAATCGAACGGCTTCACGATCGCCTGCGTCCGACGACGGCGCCGGATCATGGCCGGAATCTCTTTCAGTTTGCCCGCGCGCGTTCGTCGGCGGCCGCGGCGCCCGCGCCGGCGAACGACGTCGCGACGCCGGCGCCCGCCGCGCCCGTTGAACCGCCGTTCAAATTGATCGGCATCGCCGAGGACAACGGCACACGCACGGCGATCCTCACCTCGCCAAGCCAGCTGCTCATGGTGCACGAGGGAGACAACGCCGGCTCCTATCGCGTCACCGGAATTTCGGCCGACGCGGTTGAATTGAAATCAACGTCGGACGATTCCGTTCTGCGCCTTGCCCTAAAGTGACGCTCGCGCTCCGGGAGCGCCGAGGCTTCAGCCGAGCGAACGACGATTGATCGCCTTCATCATCAATCCAATCTCCGGCGGCGTGCGGCCCGAGGCCGCCCGCACGCGCGCGGAGCTTGCGTCGGCGGTCGTCGATCGGCACGGCGATCCGGCCGAGGTCTTCGTCACCGAGCGTCCTGGTCACGCGCGCGAGCTGGCGAAGGCGGCCGTCGCGCGCGGCGCGCGGCTGGTGATGGCGTGGGGCGGCGACGGCACGATCAACGAGGTCGCGTCGGCCCTTGTGTTCGGTGAGGTGCCGCTCGGCATCGTCCCGGCCGGATCGGGCAACGGCCTCGCGCGTCAGCTGTCGATTCCGCAAAAGCCCGTCGAGGCGATCCAGCGGTCGATCGGCGCCGAACCGCGGCGGATCGACGTCGGCGAGATGGGCGATCGGCTGTTCGTCAACGTCGCCGGCATCGGGTTCGACGCGTACGTGGCGTGGAAATTCAACGAAGCAGGCGCTGCGCGGCGAGGGCTGGTGACCTACGCCTCGATCTCAAGCCGCGCGCTGCTTTCGTATCAACCTGCGACCTACACCATCACCACAAACGACGACGAGCCGTGCGCGAGCGTGCGTGCCGTGCTCGTGACCGTGGCGAACTCGCCGGAGTTTGGCAACGGCGCAATCATCGCGCCGGGCGCGCAAGTCGACGACGGCCGTCTTGATCTGGTGGTGATGGAGGAGCGGTCGCGTCTGAACACGATCGCCCAGTTGCCGCGGCTCTTTCGGGGGACCGTCGACAAGGCAAGAGGGTGCTCGCTCCGCCGCATCACGCGCGCGACCATCGAAAGCAGCGAGCCAATGAAATTCCACGTCGACGGAGAGCCGGTGCTGGGCGGCACCAGCCTGCGCGTTCGCGTCCAGCCAGGCGCGCTGTACGTCGCTGTCTAGGGCGGACTTGTAGTACAGGCCTTAAGGCCTGTACTACAACAACTACAGCCGCACCACCCAGGCGTCGCGCACGTGCGGCGCTTTCAGGATTGCCTCGATCGCCGAATCGAGCGCCTCGGGCGCGCTCTTTTCCGCGTCGACGTTCACGACGCCAATCGCTCCGCCGTCGCCGCGCCCCAGCGCGAAGCTCGCGATGTTGACGCCGAGCCGGCCGAGAATCGTGCCGACTTCGCCGATCACACCAGGCTGGTCGTCATTGGCGATCACCAGCAGCGTTCCGGACAGCGGCGCATCCACGCTGATGCCCGCGACCGAGACCAGACGTGGAATGTCCGGCTCGAACACGGTGCCTTCAACCCACCGCTCGCCGTCGCTCGTGTGAAGCTTCAGTCCCATCAGGCTGGTGAGATGCCGTGCGCGGGCGCTTCGCGACTCGGCGACGTCGATGCCGCGCGAGCGCGCGATCGTTCGCGCGTTCACGATTGAGACGTCGCGATCGTGCAGCATCGGCCGCAGCACGCCTGTCGCCGCGCTCGACGCCAGGATGTCGGTGGCCTGGCCCTCGGCGAGCGCGCCGTAATAGCGGACGTTAATCGCTTCGACGCGCGCGACGCCCATCTGCGCCGCGAGCGCGCCGAGATGATCGGCGAGCCGGATCCAGGGCTGCAGCCGCTGCATCTCCTCCGGCATGATCGACGGAAAGTTCACGGCGTTGCGGACGACGCCGTCACGCAGGAAATTGCGGACGGTTACGGCCGTCTCGAGGCCCACGAGCTCCTGGGCCTCCTCCGTGGACGCGGCGATGTGCGGCGTCGCGACGACCTGCGGCAGTTGGGCAAGAGACCAATCAGCCGGCGGTTCCGTTTCGAAGACGTCGAGCGCGGCGCCCGCCACGATTCCCGACTCGATCGCGCGCTTCAGCGCGCCTTCTTCGACCAGTTCGCCACGCGCCGTGTTGATCAAACGGATGCCGGGCTTGCACTTCGCGAACCTCGCGTCGTCGAACAAGTGGCGCGTGTCCTTGGTCGCGGGCAGATGCAGGGTGAGGTAGTCCGCCGTCGCACACAGTTCGTCGAGCGAGACGAGCTGGACGCCCGACCGCGCCGCCAATTCGGCGGAAATGAACGGATCGTGCGTGATGACGTGCATACCGAAGGCCCGGGCGCGCTGTGCGACTTCCTGGCCGATGCGGCCGAAACCGGCCACGCCGAGCGTCTTGCCGCGCACTTCGACGCCGAGGAGGTTCTTTTTCTCCCACTTGCCGGCCTTCATCGCGCGATCGGCCGCTGGAACGTTTCTGGAGAGCGCGAGCAGAAGCGCCCACGCGTGTTCGGCGACGCTGATGCTGCTCGCACCGGCGGCGTTGACGACGAGTATCCCGCGTGCACTGGCGGCATCGACGTCGACGTTGTCGACGCCGACACCTGCGCGCGCGATGATCCGGAGTTTGGGTGCCGCCGCGATGAGCGAAGCGTCAATTTTTGTCGCGCTGCGAACGAGAATGGCGTCCGTATCGGCGAGATCGACGATGAGTTCTTTTGGCGAGCGGCCCGTACGTGAATCTACTATCCACCCGTCAGTCTTCAGCACCTCCAACGCGGAGGCTGGGAGACTGTCGGCGACGATGATTTTCATGGGATAGGCCAGTATAATCGGAAGGTTGTGTTCGTCGCTGGAGCGCGCACTGTGCACGCGCCCTGCTGTGGTGCAATTCGCTAAAACATTCCAATTGCAGCGTAACACCGCGGTAACTGGAGGAACTTTTCCACAGACTTTTCCACAGTTTCTGTGTGAATCGTCTCGCGGGTTCGAAGGGGAGTGACCTAATGAACGTGCCGAAAGACGGCGCGCCCATCACGCGCAAGAACGGACAGCTTTCAGTTCCCGATAATCCGATCATTCCGTTCATCGAAGGCGACGGCACTGGTCCGGACATCTGGCGCGCGAGCGTGCGCGTCATGGACGCGGCGGTCGCGAAGGCGTACGGCGGGAAGAAAAAAATCGCGTGGATGGAAGTCCTCGCCGGCGAGAAGAGCTTCAAGCAGGTCAACAGCTGGCTGCCTGACGAAACCGTCGACGCGTTCCGCGAATATCTGGTCGGCATCAAAGGGCCGTTGACGACGCCGGTCGGCGGCGGCATCCGGTCGCTGAACGTCGCGCTGCGCCAGCTGCTCGACCTGTTCATCTGCCTCCGGCCGGTTCGGTGGTATCGCGGCGTGCCATCGCCGGTGAGACACCCGGAGAAAGTCGACATGGTGATCTTCCGGGAGAACATCGAAGACATCTATGCCGGCATCGAGTACGTCGCCGGCTCGCCCGAATCGCAGAAGGTCCTCGACTTCCTCGAAAAGGAATTTCCCAAGGACTTCCGGAAGATTCGGTTCGGCAACGAGTCGGCCGGGGCGAAGTGGCAGGCGCAGCTCGAAGCGATCGGCGCGCCCAAACGTGAAACGCCTGTTCAAGTCGGCATCGGCCTCAAGCCCGTGAGCTATCTCGGCAGCGAGCGCCTCATTCACAGCGCCATCTCGTACGCCATCGCGAACAAGCGCAAGAGCGTCACGCTCGTGCACAAGGGCAACATCATGAAGTACACGGAAGGCGCGTTCCGTGACTGGGGCTATCAGATCGCGAAGAACTTCTTCGGGGCGGTGGAAATCGACGGCGGGCCGTGGTGCAGGATTCCGGACGGCAAGCCCGGCGCCGGCATGATCATCAAGGACGCGATCGCCGACATCACGCTGCAGCAGGTCCTGACGCGGCCGGACGAATTCGACGTCATCGCGACGCCCAACCTCAATGGCGACTACCTGTCCGATGCCCTGGCGGCGCAGGTCGGCGGCATCGGCATCGCGCCAGGCGGCAACATCAATGGCGTCACCGGCCACGCGGTCTTCGAGGCGACGCACGGCACCGCGCCGAAGTACGCCAACCTGAACAAAGTGAATCCGGGCTCGGTCATCCTGTCGGGCGAGATGATGTTCCGGCACATGAAGTGGACCGAGGCCGCCGACCTGATCGTGAAAGGCATGGACGGCGCGATCTCGAAGAAGAGGGTCACCTACGACTTCGCGCGCCTGATGGAAGGCGCCACGGAGCTGTCGACGTCGGAGTTCGGAGACGCAATTATCGCGAACATGTAGGTTCGCTTTTTCGTACGCAGCGTCCGCTGTCAGGCGGACCAGGAGTCATTCATGAATCGCAAAGTCACGGTCGTAGGCGGCGCAGGCAACGTCGGCGCCACGGTGGCGCGCGGCGTCGCCGACAAGCAGCTCGCGGACGTCGTCGTCATCGACATCGCGGACAAGAAGGCGGCGGGCGTCGCGCTCGACATGCTCGAGGCGTGCCCGGTGTGGGGCAGCGACGCGCGTGTGATCGGCACGGGCGACTATGCCGAGAGCAAGAATTCCGACATCGTCGTCATCACGTCGGGCATGCCGCGCAAGCCGGGCATGAGCCGCGACGACCTGCTGAACGTCAACTACAAGATCATGGAGTCGGTGACGACGGAAGTCGTGAAGCACTCGCCGAACGCCATCATCATCGTCGTCAGCAACCCGCTCGACGCGATGGCGCAGGCCGTCTACAAGCTCTCGAAGTTCCCGCGCGAGCGCGTCATCGGCATGGCCGGCGTCCTCGACGGCGCCCGCATGCGCGCGTTCATCGCGATGGAGCTGAAGGTCTCGGTCGACAACATCCACACGTTCGTCCTCGGCGGCCACGGCGACACGATGGTGCCGCTGCCGCGCTACTCGACGGTCGCGGGCATTCCGATCACCGAGCTGATGGACAAGGCGACGATCGACAAGATCAGCGCCCGCACGGCGCGCGGCGGCCTCGAGATCACGGAACTTGTCGGCACGAGCGCCTGGTATGCGCCCGGCGCGTCGGTCGTCGAGATGGTCGAAGCGATTCTGCTCGACAAGCACAAGATCGTTCCGTGCTCGGTGTTCCTGCAGGGCGAGTACGGCGTCAACGGCCTCTTTGTCGGCGTCCCGTGCAAACTCGGCGCGAAGGGCCTCGAGAAGGTCATCGAGATCAAGCTCACGGCCGACGAAGACGCGGCGTTCAAGAAGTCGGCGGCGGCGGTTAAAGAACTCGTAGACGTGATCAAGGTCTAGCGGCCGCACGTAAGCGCTTTCGCGCTTCGTCGCGGTCCAGCCGCGGTCGAGGCCGACGTTCCCGCAGAAAACTCCGCGCCGGATCTGGCAGTGCTCTTGCGCATGCCGACCGGCGACGGAGGGAACGATGCATCGATCGACTCGCTTATTGTTTGTTTCGCTGGCCGCGGCGTTCGCGGTCGGCTGCGGCAGCAGCAACAGCAGCACACCGGCAAGCCCCACGCCCACGCCCACTGTCACCGGCCCGTCGGTCTCGATGGTTGCAGGAGCGTCGCTCCTGACGTCGACGGCGTATTCGCCGGGCTCGCTCACCGTGGCGCGCGGCAGTTCGGTGACGTTCGTGAACAACGACAACACGTCGCACACCGCGACCGCGTCGGGGCAGTTCGATACCGGATTAATCAATCCTGGCAGCAGTAAGACGGTGACGCTGTCGACCGCGGGTACGGTGACGTATCACTGCACGATCCATCCCGGGATGACCGGAACGCTTATCGTGCAGTAGCGTTTTTGTGCTCGATGAGTTCGATGGCGTTGCCCGCGTTGTCGCTGATGAACGCGAACGCCTCTGTCGGCGTGTCGCGCATCTCGAATGCGACCTTGACGCCTTTGGCTTTCAGCTCCGCGAGCACGGCGGGGAGGTTCTTCACTTCGAACCCGAAGTGCTTGACGCCATGCGTCAGGAAGTCCTGCGACGGGTTCTTGCGCGACTCTGGCAGTGGGGCGGCGTCCGCCAGCTGAAACAGCTCGATGGTGATGTTTCCGCGCCGGAGGTCCGCGACCATCTGCCGGGCGTTCGGGTTGCCGTTGCCGCGCACGGTTCCCTTGAACCCGAGCATCTTCTCGTACCACGCGATCGACTCGGCGATGTTCGGCACGCTCAGCGCCACGTGATTCCAGGCGATGTCGAAACCCGGTGCGTCCGAGACGTGGGCCTCGGCCCGCTGCTTCGCCAGCTCCTTCTCGAAGGCCTGGTCCCGCTCGGCGACGTACGCCTTGTACCCCTCGGGATCGATGAAGGGGTTGGTGCCGCCGTTCATCTTCGGCAGCTTTTCCTTCAGGTTGAAATACGCGCCGTGCGCGCCGAGGAAGAGATCGACCGGCGTGGTCTTCAGGATCGCGAACGTCTTCACGTAGTCGGCGGCGATCTGCGGGTAAGTCCTGTTGTTGACGAGGATGTATCCCGCGTTCACGTTCGGGCTGCCGATGATGACGGCGTTCAGCGTGCGGGCGCCGTCGGTGACCGGCATCAGCCACGTCGTGCAGCCCGGCGTATGGCCGGGAGTCAGGCGAGCCGTCAGCTTCGCGCCGCCGAGTTCGACGGTGTCGCGGTCGTGCAGCACGCGATCGACCTTCGCGCCAGGCCGTCCCGGCGCCGTGCTTTCGACCTGTGCGACGTCGGCGTCCATGACCATCAGCTGCGCGCCCGTCTGCTGCTTGATCAGGCCGACGCCTTCGTCGTGATCGCCGTGCGCGTGGCTGATTAAGAGGATCTTCGTGTCGGCCCACTTGAAGCCGAGGCCTTCGACGCTCTTGCGGATCGTGGGGACATCCTCCTTGAAGTCGCTGTTGATGAGGATGTTGCCCTGCGGGGTCGTAATCAGATACACCGCCAGGTCGGCGGTGCCTACGTAATAAAGGTTGCCGGCGATTTTGAAGCCGGGAATCGCGCGGTGCCAGTCGGGGTTCGCCTGCGCATGCGCGGCGGTGGGAGCCAGGACGGCGAGCGCCGCCAGAAATAACGCTGACCGCATGCGAACCTCGCTGGTTGTGGGCAGGCCTGACGGCCTGCCGTTACTTACTGCCGAATAACGTCGCCCTCACGTACTCACGCGTCATCCGCGCGATGTTCGAGATCGGAATCTCTTTCGGGCAGACCGCTTCGCATTCGCCTTCGTTGCTGCAGCTGCCGAAGCCGTCCGCATCCGCCTGGTTGATCATCGCGACGACGCGGCGGGTCCGTTCAGCCTCACCCTGCGGCAGGATCGCGAGGTGCGAGATCTTCGCGCTCATGAACAGGTGGGCGGACGCGTTCTTGCACGCGGCCACGCACGCGCCGCAGCCGATGCACGCGGCCGAGTCCATCGCGAGATCGGCGACGTCCTTGGCGATGGGAATCGCGTTGCCGTCGGGCGCGCCGCCGCAGTTGATCGACACGTAGCCGCCGGCGGCGATGATGCGGTCGAACGCGCTGCGATCGACCATCAGGTCCTTGATGACGGGGAAGGCCTTCGCGCGCCACGGTTCGACGGTGATCGTGTCGCCGTCCTTGAACTTCCGCATGTGGAGCTGACACACGGTGGTGCCGCGGTCGGGCCCGTGCGGGACGCCGTTGACGACGAGCGAGCACATGCCGCAGATGCCTTCGCGGCAATCCGAGTCGAATGCGATCGCGTCTTTGCCGCTCTTCACCAGGCCTTCGTTGACGACGTCGAGCATCTCGAGGAAGGACATGTCGGCCGACACGTGGTCCGCGACGTACTCTTCCATCTTGCCCGCGGCCGTCGGACCTGCCTGCCGCCAGATCTTGAGGGTGAGCCTCACTTGTAGCTCCTCTGCGAAGGATGGACTTCCTCGAACTCGAGCGGCTCCTTGTGCAGCTCGGGTTTCTGGCCGACGCCTTTGAACTCCCACGCCGCGACATACGAGAAGTTGGCGTCGTCGCGCAGCGCTTCGCCGTCGGGGGTCTGGCTCTCCTCGCGGAAATGTCCGCCGCACGATTCCTTGCGGTGCAGCGCGTCGAGCGTGAGCAGCTCGGCGAACTCGAGGTAGTCGGCCACGCGGCCGGCGTACTCGAGGCTCTGGTTCATGTTGTTCGGCGCGCCGGGCACGGAGACGTTGTTCCAGAACTCCTCGCGGAGCCGCGGAATCTTCGTCAGCGCGGTCTGCAGGCTCGCTTCGGTGCGGGCCATGCCGACGTCGTCCCACATCACCTTGCCCAGCTCGCGGTGGATCTCGCGGATGCCGCGCGTGCCCTTGACGCTCAGCAGCTGGTTGATGCGGCTCTGGACGTTGTGGGCCGCTTCCTTGAACGCGTCGTGGTCGGTCGAGACCTTCTCGAGCTTGTTGCTCGCGAGGTAGTCGCCGATCGTGTACGGGATCACGAAGTAGCCGTCCGCGAGGCCCTGCATCAGCGCGCTCGCGCCGAGGCGGTTCGCGCCGTGGTCGGAGAAGTTGGCTTCGCCGAGCACGTGCAGGCCGGGCAGGTTGCTCATCAGGTTGTAATCGACCCAGAGCCCGCCCATCGTGTAGTGGATCGCCGGGTAGATGCGCATCGGGACCTTGTACGCATCTTCGTCGGTGATCTTGTAATACATCTGGAACAGGTTGCCGTACTTCTCGCGGACGACGTTCTCGCCGAGCCGCTTCACGGCGTCGGTGAAGTCCAGGTAGACGGCGAGGCCGCTCTCGCCCACGCCGCGGCCGTCGTCGCACGCCTGTTTCGCGTTGCGCGACGCCACGTCGCGGGGCACCAGGTTGCCGAAGCTCGGATATTTCCGTTCGAGGTAGTAGTCGCGTTCGGCTTCGGGAATCTGTTCCGGCGGACGCTTGTCGCCCTTCTGCTTCGGCACCCACACGCGTCCGTCGTTGCGGAGACTTTCGCTCATCAGCGTGAGCTTGCTCTGGTGATCGCCGCTGACGGGGATGCAGGTCGGGTGGATCTGCGTGTAGCACGGGTTGGCGAACAGCGCGCCGCGCTTGTGCGCGCGCCACGCGGCCGTGACGTTGCTGTTCACGGCGTTCGTCGACAGGTAATAGACGGTCCCGTACCCGCCGGTCGCGAGAATGACCGCGTCGGCGGCGTATTTTTCGATTTCCCCGGTCGTGAGATTGCGGACGACGATGCCGCGCGCCTTGCCGTCGATGACGACGAGGTCGAGCATCTCGCGGCGGGCGAACATCTTGACCGACTTGTCGTGCACCTGGCGCATCAGCGACTGATAGGCGCCGATGAGGAGCTGCTGCCCGGTCTGTCCGCGCGCGTAGAACGTGCGCGACACCTGCGCGCCGCCGAACGAGCGGTTGTCGAGCAGGCCGCCGTACTCGCGCGCGAACGGCACGCCCTGCGCGACGCACTGGTCGATGATGTTGACGCTCATCTGCGCGAGGCGGTAGACGTTGGCCTCGCGCGACCGGTAGTCGCCGCCCTTCACCGTGTCGTAGAAGAGGCGGTAGACGCTGTCGCCGTCGTTCTGGTAGTTCTTCGCGGCGTTGATGCCGCCCTGCGCGGCGATGCTGTGCGCGCGCCGGGGAGAATCCTGAATGCAGAAGTTCAGGACGTTGTACCCGAGCTCGCCGAGCGAGGCCGCGCACGACGCGCCCGCGAGCCCGGTGCCGACGACGATGACCGTGTACTTGCGTTTGTTGGCCGGATTGACCAACTTCATCTCGAACTTGTGCCGGTCCCACTTCGATGCGATCGGACCGGACGGAATCTTCGCATCGAGTTTCATGCGTGCACCTGCCCGCCATGCTGCGTGTAGGCCCACACAGCGATCACGATGAACGCGCCCGCGATGAGCACGGCCAGCACCTTGCCGACGACCATGAGCCGCCGGCCCAGGCCCGGATGGCTGAGGCCGAGCGACTGAAACGCGCTCGCGAAGCCGTGCCACAAGTGCGATCCGACCACCAGCATCGAGACGACGTAGAAGGCCGTCATCAGCGGATTGGCGAAGACCGCCATCTCCTGCTGATAGAGGTCGCGTCCGCCGCCCGGCCATTCGATCTCCGGACTGAAGCGGAACGCCTTCACGTGGATGATCAGGAAGATGATGATCCACAGGCCGCCGAAGATCATCGTCGACGACGCGAACGACTTGCGGCTCGTGTAGCCCGCGCGCTCCTTCTTGACGTATCCGACGGGACGCGCGGCCTTGTTCCCGAGATACATCGCGATCGTCTTGAAGATGTGAATCAGGAAGCCGATGAGAATCAGGATTTCGAGGATCGGCAGCGTCGGGTTGCGGACTTCCATGTTGTAGGCGTAGTTGTTGAAGACCCGCGGTCCGAAGAAGACCAGCAGGTTGCCGCCGACATGAATAAGAAGATAGAGAACGAGGAAGAGGCCGCTCAGTCCGATGATGATCTTCGTCCCGACCGACGAAGATAAGAATCGTGCTCGTTGTGCCATGTACGCTGAAGTTTACTGTTGCATCACAACGGGGCGCAAGTTAGCATCGATCGTTTGTTGCCGCTATGAAAATCCACGAGTATCAAGCCAAAGCAATCCTCAAACAGTACGGCGTGCCGGTGCCGCGCGGCGAAGAAACGTCCGCGCCGTCGGAAGTCGGCGACATCGCGAAGCGCCTCGGCACGAGCGTCGTTGTCGTCAAGGCGCAGATTCATGCGGGCGGCCGCGGCAAGGGCGGCGGCGTCAAGCTCGCCAAGTCCCCCGATGAAGCCGAGAGCATCGCCAAGCAGATGCTCGGCATGACGCTCATCACGCATCAGACCGGCCCCGAGGGCCGCGTCGTCGGGCGGCTGCTCGTCGAAGAAGGCCTGCAGATGACGCGCGAGCTGTATCTCAGCATCGTGCTCGATCGCGCGGCCGGCAAGCCCGTGATCATGGCGAGCGCCGACGGCGGCATGGACATCGAAGAAGTGGCCGCGAAGACGCCCGAGCGCATCGCGAAGGTCTACATCGAGCCGGGCGTGGGCGTCGTGCCGTTCGAAGCGCGCCAGCTGGGCTTCGCGATCGGCCTGGACGGCAAGCAGGTGAACAAGTTCGTGCCGCTCGTCACGTCGCTCTACAACGCGTTTCTGGCGACCGACGCGTCGCTCGTCGAAATCAACCCGCTCGTCGTCACCGCCGCGGGCGATCTGCTCGCGCTCGACGCGAAGATGAACTTCGACGACAACGCGCTCTACAAGCATCCCGACATCAAGGACCTCCGCGATCTGTCGGAGGAAGACGCGCTCGAGATCGAAGCGAGCAAGTTCTCGCTCAACTACATCCATCTCGACGGCAACATCGGCTGCATGGTCAACGGCGCCGGCCTCGCGATGGCGACGATGGACATCATCAAGCTCGCGGGCGGGGAACCGGCGAACTTCCTGGACGTCGGCGGCGGCGCCAACGCCGAGCAGATCCGCAACGCGTTCAAGATCCTCATGTCGGACAAGAACGTGAAGGCGGTGCTCATCAACATCTTCGGTGGCATCCTGCGGTGCGACGTGCTCGCGCAGGGCGTCATCGCGGCCGTCAAGGAGCTTGGCGTGCCGGTGCCGATCGTCATCCGCATGGAAGGCACGAACGTCGAGGAAGGGAAGCGCCTGCTGAAAGAGAGCGGCATGAACTTCGCGACGGCGGATTCAATGGGAGAGGCCGCGACCACCGTCGTCCGGCTTGCGAAGTAGTCATGTCCGTATTCATCGACAAATCGACGCGGCTCATCGTGCAGGGCCTCACGGGCCGCGAGGGCACGTTCCACGCGAAGCAAGCGCAGGCGTACGGCACGCAGGTCGTCGGCGGCGTCACGCCGGGCAAGGGCGGCACGACGCACGAGGGCTGGCCGATCTTCAACACCGTTCAGGAAGCCGTCGACAAGGTCGGCGCCAACGCGTCGGTCATCTTCGTGCCGCCGCCGTTTGCCGCCGACGCCGTCATGGAATCCGCCGACGCCGGCATCGGCCTGGTCGTCTGCATCACCGAAGGCATCCCGACGTTCGACATGATGCGCGCGATGACGTTCCTCAAGACACGTCCGCAGACCCGCCTGATCGGACCGAACTGCCCGGGGCTCATCTCGCCCGGCAAAGCGAAGGCCGGCATCATCCCCGGCCACATCTGCAAGGAAGGCCGCATCGGCATCGTCAGCAAGAGCGGCACGCTGACGTACGAAGCGATTCACCAGCTCACGCGCATCGGCATGGGACAGACGACGTGCATCGGCATCGGCGGGGATCCGCTCATCGGCACGTCGCACATCGACGCGCTGAAGGCGTTCGCAGGCGATCCGGATACCGACGCGGTCATCATGATCGGCGAAATCGGCGGCTCGGCCGAGGAAGAAGCCGCGGCGTGGATCAAAGCGAACTTCAAGAAGCCCGTCGTCGCGTTCATCGCCGGCCAGACGGCGCCTCCCGGACGCCGCATGGGCCACGCGGGCGCAATCATCGCCGGCGGCAAAGGCACGGCTGCGGAAAAGATGGCCGCGCTGACCGCCGCGGGCGTCAAGGTCGTGAAGAGCCCTGCCGACATGGGCAAGGGAATCCAGGAAGTCCTCGGGCGTTAACGAGTTTCCACCACAAGAACGCGGGCGCCGACCACCACCCGTGGGGCCCGCGTGTTATACTCAGATGGTTGTCCCGCCTTGAACAAACGGTCAGGCAACGCCTCTATTGTTATGTCCCGCAAGGACTTCATCGTAAGGGCTTCGTGAATGTCACCTACTGATCTCGCGGTCCAGCAGCAGCAAAGTTCAGCCGGCAAGCAGCGCGTCGTCAATGACTTCAGCATTCAAGTCGCGACCGTAAACGGCTCGGGCAGTCAGACGGCCAACCTCGTTCTCCTCCGTTCACTCCTTCTCATGGGCATTCCGGCGTCGGGCAAGAACATGTTCCCGAGCAACATCGCGGGACTTCCGACCTGGTACACCATCCGCGCCAGCAAGCGCGGATACATCGCCCGCAAGAAGGAGGTCGACTTCCTCGTCGCGATGAATCCGGAAACAGCGAAAGAAGATGTGATGACGCTGGATTCGGGCGCGGCGGTCGTCTATGACGAACCGCTGAAGCTGAAAGAGCTGCGCGACGACCTCGTGTTTTATCCGGTGCCGTTCGACAAGCTAGTCGGTCCTGTCTGCCCGGACGCGAAGCTGCGCCGTCTCGTGCGCAACATGATCTACGACGGCATCCTG
>DATNBT010000314.1:0-7188 GCA_035571855.1 Vicinamibacterales bacterium | reverse complement strand
AAGATCGGCTCGCCCGAGAGAGCCTGCAGACGTTCGCCGCCGAAACCGGCGGCTTCGCCGTCGTCAACACCAACCGTCTCGCGAACGCCTTCGATCGCATCGTCGACGAGAACAGCTCGTACTACGTGCTCGCGTACTACCCGCCGAATCCGAAGCGGGACGGCAAGTATCACAACATCAACGTGCGCGTGACGCGGCCGGGACTCACGGTCCGGTTCCGGAAGGGCTACGCGAATCAGACCGGCAAGGCGCCGGCGCCGCCGCCGAAGGGCACCGTCTCTCCGGAGCTGCTCGAAGCCATCAGCAGCCCGATTCCCGTGAGCGGCGTCGGCATGAAGGTGTTCTCCGCGCCGTTCAAAGGGACGGCGCCGAACGCGTCCATCCTCGTGGGCGTCGAACTGCGCGGGCGCGATCTCACGACCACGGCCAACGGGCGCGTGGACGTCGGCTATTCGATCGTCGACTCGAGAGGGAAGCTGAAGGCGTCGAACTCGGATACGGTGACGCTGAATCTCCGGCCCGAGACGAAAGCGCGGATCGAGAAGGACGGCATGCGCCTGCTGACGCGCCTCGACGTCCCGGCGGGACATTACCAGCTGCGCGTCGCGGCGCACGACGCCGGCGGCGGCACCGTGGGGTCGGTGTTCTACGACCTCGACGTGCCGGATTTCGCGAAAGAACGCCTCGCGATGAGCGGGCTCGTCCTCACGTCGCCGACCGCGGCGAACGTCGTGACGGCGAAGCCGGACAACGAGCTCCGCATGCTGCTGCCCGGACCGCCGGCGGGGGCCCGCGAGTTCTCGCACACCGAGCAGCTCGCGCTGTTCACGGACGTCTACGACAACGACGTCACGCCGGCGCACAAGGTCGACATCACGACGACGCTGACGGCCGACGCCGGACGCGTGGTCTATAAGAACGAGGAAGAGCGGTCGACCGAGGACCTCGGCGGAAAACCGGGAGGCTTCGGCATCGGCACGACGCTGTCGCTGTCAGACTTCGAACCCGGGCTCTACGTCTTAAAGATCGAAGCGCGCTCGCGTCTGGGCAACGACGTCAAGGCGAGCCGCGAAGTGCAGATTCGGATCACCCAATGATGGCCCTGCTGCTGGCCGCCGTTCTTCAGGCGTCGCTGCCGATGCGTACGATCGAACAAGGCGTGATGAGCAACATGGACGACGCGCGTCAGGCGAGCGCGCGCTCGGTCGACGAGTGGGCGCGCCTCTGGAATCTTCACGCCGGCGAGCGCACGCGGCCGAACGTCGACTTCTCGCGCGAGGTCGTCGTCGCCGTGTTCATGGGGACCAGGCCCACGGCGGGATTCTCGGTCGAGATCGTGCGGGTGAGGGAAGAAGGACCGGCGCTGGTGGTGACGTACAAAGAAACGCGGCCGGCGCCCGACGCGCTGACCGCGCAAGTGCTGACCTCGCCCTTTCACATCGTCGCCGTGCCGCGAGGCTCGACGACCGATGTGAAGTTCGAGCGGATCAACTGAGTTCTTACTTCTTCTTCGCCGGCGCCTTGGCCGCGGCCGGGGCCGTGTCCAGCTTGGCCACCTTGTGCGGCTTGACCGTGCCGTTGGCGTGGCTGAACTGCCAGCTGTTGCCGTTCATCTTCGCGCTCCACGGCGTCTGAATCGTCAGCGTCTCGACCGTGCCGGGCTCGATCATCTTGTCCAGCGTGCTCGAGCTCGAGGCGACCGGGTTCTGGCTCTTGTCGAACCACGTTTCCTCGACTTTGAGCCGGCCGATCGGGCCGGCGCTGTTGTTCTTGATCTTCATCGTCGTGACGACGATGTCGCCTTCCTTGCGGGAGGACGACGAGAAGTCGACGTCCGCCTGGCCCTTGAAGGCCTGCTCGACCTTCTTGCCGGCGAGAATGGGGTGCATTTCCGGCGCCTTCTGCGCGAGCAGCGGCGTGCCGGCGAGAAGCATCGCGATGACCGCGAAGCGTTTCATGAAATCCTCCAGGTAGTGTCGGCCGTCAGGCCGACCTGAGCGCGGGATTATAACGCCAATCACATCTCTCCGTTCCAGTCCTCCGGTTCGGGATTGACGGAACGGAAAATCTCCATGTGCCACTTGCCGCCGCCCCACGGCTCGATGACTTCGGCGGCGACGACGTCGACGAGGATCTCCGAGAAGATGCGGCCTTCGGGATCGTTTTCGAGGTGGTACGCCGGCTCGTCCCAGCCGAAGTTGGGATAGAGCATCAGCGTCAGGAACAGATCGTAGCCGTCGTCGACGACGATCAGCTGGCCGCAGGGGCGCTTCAGCGTCGAGTGATAGATGAGATATTTCTCGGCGCTGTGGGCGCGGATGTAGCGTTTCAGCGCGAACTCGCGCGCGACGATTTCCTCGACGGCGATTTTCTTGTCCCAGCAGTCGCGGCAGTACTTCTCCTCGCCTCTCGGCTCGGAGACTTCCTTCGCGCCGCACAGGGCGCACCGCGACTTCACGACCGTCTTGCGGGGCATGAGGTCAATTTACCACTTACAATGGGATTGACCAATGGACAGACCTGCGCACGCCGGCCTGCGGCATCTCGCGCTGCACGCGCGCGATCTCGACGCGATGAAGCGGTTCTACGTCGACGTGCTCGGATTTGCTGTCGAGTGGGAGCCGGATCCCGACAACATTTATCTGTCGTCGGGCATCGACAATCTGGCGCTGCACCGCTCGAAGCCCTCGACCCCGCTCGGAGCGGGGGGCGCGTCCGGCGGCGCGCTCGATCATCTCGGGCTGATCGTCCGCGCGCCCGAGGACGTCGACAAGTGGGCGTCGTTTCTCGAAAGCCGCGGCGTGGAGCTGGCGGTGAAGCCGAAGACGCACCGCGACGGCGCGCGCTCGTTCTACTTCCGCGATCCGGACGGCAACGCCATCCAGATCATTCACCACCCGCCGATCAGCGCGAAGGTGTAGCGCCGAGCGCGGCGCGGTACATCTGCTGGACGTACTCCTTCACCATGCGCCGCGCGCAGAACCGCGGCGCCACCGTGCGGATCGACTCCTTCACGAACGACAGCCAGCGATGCGGGACGTGGTCCGGCCCGCGATCGTAGAACGCCGGCACGATTTCCTCCTCGAGCAGGCGGTACAGCGCGTTCGCGTCGGCCTGATCCACCGCGTCGTAGTTGTCGGGCGGGGCGCCGCCGTCGATCACCCAGCCGTTCGCGCCGTTGGCGGCCTCGGCCCACCAGCCGTCGGCGATGCTCAGGTTCGGCGTGCCGTTGATCGCGGCCTTCATGCCGCTCGTGCCGCTCGCTTCGAGCGGCTTGCGCGGCGTGTTGAGCCACAGGTCGCACCCCTGCACGAGGAAATGCGCGACGTGGAGATCGTAGTCGTCGACGAACGCGACGCGTCCGCCGAACGCGGGATCGAGCGCTCGCCTGAACACGCGCTGCAGGTGGTGCTTGCCGATGTCGTCGGCCGGATGTGACTTGCCGGCGAAGACGATCTGGACGGGCCGTCCGGTCGCGTTGAGGATTTTCGCGAGCCGCTCCGCGTCGGTGAAGACGAGCTCGGGCCGTTTGTAGCCGGTGAAGCGGCGGGCGAAGCCGATGGTCAGCGCCGAGGGATCGAGCAGCGTGCCCGCGGCGACGATGCGCGGGGTGCTGACGTGTTCTTCCATCCAGCGCGAACGCGCGCGCTCGCGGACGAAGTTGAACAGATGCCGCCGCAGCGACTGGCGGACCGCCCACAGTTCCTCGTCGGGAATCGACAGCACGGCGTCCCAGAAGCCCGGTTCGTCCTGGCGCTCGCGCCAGTCGGCGCCGAGATGCTTCGTGAACAGATCGACGAGCTCCGACGCCAGCCACGTCGGCGCGTGCACGCCGTTGGTGATGGACGACACCGGACGCTGATCGGAGGCGAGGTTCGGCCACATCGGCGCGAACATGTCTCGCGTGACGTAGCCGTGGAGCTTGCTGACGGCGTTGACCTTCGCCGCCGATCGGATGGCGAGCGCGGTCATGTTGAACTGCATGCCGCCGCCGTTGTCGTACGCGCCGAGCGCGAGGAACTTGTCGCGATGCGCGCCGAGCGTGCCCCAGGCGCCGGCGAGGTGCTTCTCGACGAGATGAAACGGAAACGCGTCGTGGCCCGCCGGCACCGGCGTGTGCGTCGTGAAGATCGTCGTCTCGCGGATTTCCTCGAGCGCGTCTTCGAAGCTGCGGCCGCGCTCGATCAGCTCCCGAATCCGCTGGAGGACGACGAAGCCGGCGTGTCCTTCGTTGAGATGGAAGGCGCCGGCGTCGACGCCGAGCGCCTTCAGCGCGCGGACGCCGCCGATGCCGAGGATGATCTCCTGCTGGATGCGCGTTTCCTGATTGCCGCCGTAGAGCCGCGCGGACAGCTCGCGATCCCACGGCGCGTTCTCCGGCAGGTCGGTGTCGAGCAGGTACAGCGTGACGCGGCCGACGAGCACGCGCCAGATGGCGACGAGGACCGAGCGCTCGCCGAGCGGCACGGCGGTGATCGCCGGCTGTCCGTCGGGCAGCAGCGCCTGCGTGATCGGCGCGTCGGCCCAGTTCAGGCGCTCGTAGCTTTCCTCCTGCCAGCCCTCGGGCGACAGCCGCTGGTGGAAGTAGCCCTGCGGATACATGAACCCCACGCCGATGAGCGGGACGCCGAGGTCGCTGGCTTCCTTGCAGTGATCGCCCGCGAGCACGCCGAGGCCGCCGGCGTAGATCGGCAGCGACTGATGGAGCGCGAATTCGGCGGAGAAGTACGCGATGGACTTGCCGTCGCCGCCGCCGCCCGTTTTCTCCCACCAGGTGTTGTGCGCGGCGCGCGCGGCGTCCAGCGCCGCGACCGCGCGATCGTAGAGCGAGAGAAACGCCGGATCGGCCGCCGCGGCCTCGAGCCGTTCGTGCGGAATCGTCCACAGCATCCGGACCGGGTTGTGGGCCGTCCATCGCCAGATCGAATAATCGAGATAGCGGAAGACGGCGCGAGCTTCATTCCATCTCCACCAGAGATCCACGGCAAGTTCGTCGAGTCGCGCGATCCGCGCAGGGCGGGCGGGCAGGGAGGTGTATCGATTCATCTGATCATCGGAATATACCGCGTGGCGCGCTGCATAAGCCACGCCAGGTGCGTCTCGCGGATGTCACGATCTTGCGGGATGCGATGGGTTCCGGCGTGCCAACTGAAGGTAAGACCCCCGCCCATGCTTAGGAGCGTGCTTTCAACGCGGCGATCTGGGCGGTCATCGCATCGAGCCGCGCCATGATTTCCTCGTGACGCGTCGCGTCGGGCGAGGGCTTCCGCGCGAAGAACGCCACGGTGCCGCCCGGATCGAGAATCGCGCGGTCGATCTGGTCGAGCGAAGAGAACCCCTGCTTGTGCGCGGCCGCTTCGAGGTCGGTCCGCGTGATCAACTCCTTCTTGAGCCGATCCTCCTGCACGACGCCGTTGTCGATCAGCACGTCGGGATCGCCTTCGATGAGGCGATCGAGCTTCTCGTGGTTGTAGAGAAAGCGGACGACGAGATAGTTGACCGCGAGCAGCGTCGCCGCGCCGAGGATGCCGCCGGTCACCGTGTTGTCGTCGCCGATGATCGCGTTCTGGACCGTGTTCGACAGCGTGAGGAGCACCACGAGGTCGAACGGATTGAGCTGCGCCATCTCGCGCTTGCCGGCGATGCGCAGGCCGACGATCAGAAACAGGTACACCACGATCGGCCGCAGCATTTTCTCCGCGACCGGCAGCATGAGCACGAACATGTCCGACAGCGTCTTCGTCGTCATGCCGGTCATTGTACAATCCGGATTCCCGCATGCGTCGTGTCGCGATCGCCGTTGCCGCCGCGGTGCTGCTCGTTTCAGGGGCGGCGCGCGCGCAGGGCCCTCCGCCGCCTCTTCCGCATTTTGTCGTCGACGTGCACGGCGTCGTGCCGGTATTTCCCAACGACGCGCAGCAGCTCGCCGACAGCCGCGGCCTCAGCGTGACGGAGCTCCCCGGGGCGGGGATCGGCGGCCGCGTCGGCGCGCACGTGTACCTGTTCAAAATCGAAGCCGTGACGATCGGCGTCGGTGGGGAAGTCATGCTCGGCGCCTCGTCGAGCACGCCGGCCGAAGGCACGACCGGACTCGTGCCGGTCGATGAGCGGCTGACGAGCGCGGGCTCGCAGCTGTCGATGAACTTCGGCAGCGGACGCGGATGGAGCTACCTGAGCGGCGGCATCGGCCGATCGAAATGGTCGCTGCATCCCGCGGGCGCGGCGCAGACGGGCTCCGACACGGAATCGCTGCCGACGGCGAACTACGGCGGCGGCGCGCGATGGTTCGCGAAAAAACATCTCGCGTTCAGCTTCGACGTCCGGCTGTACGAAATCCAGCCGGGCTCGGCCGTCGCCGGACGGCCCGGCAGTCCGCGCACCCGGCTGCTTGTCGTCGGCGCGGGCGTCTCGTTCAAGTAAAGTCAATTCATGCGCGTGGTCCGTGTGGTCGGCAAGGCGCTCGCGACGACGATCGTCTTCGTACTGATCGTCGAAGGCGGCCTGCGTCTCGTGTATGCGGCGCGCAACGCCTTCGTCCGCTACGTCCCGCTGCCGTACGTCGTCGGCGACGACTACGGCCCGATTCCGCCGTGGCTCGACAGCATGCTGATCCTGAAGCCCGATCCCGTGCTGATCTGGCGGAACACGCCGAACGCGGAGCGCGCCTACGTCGACATCTTCACGCCCGTGTGGCGGGACGCCGACCGCCTGAAGCTGCTGCGCCGGTTCCTGCCGTGGCTGCCGCCGGAGTTCCGCGCGAATCCGGTGTGGCGGATCTCGCTGAACGACGAAGGCTTCCGCACGCCGCCGTTTCCGCGCGCGAAGCGTCCGGGCGTCCTGCGCATCGCGTGCATCGGCGACTCGTGGACCTTCGGCATGAACGTCGAGCAGGACAGGATCTATCCGGCACGCGTGAAGGCGCTGCTCGAGCAGCGGTCGGGCGGACGGGAAGTCGAGGTGATGAACTTCGGGATCCTCGGCTATACGTCGTTCCAGGGACTGCAGCTGCTGAAGCAGCGTGTCCTCGATTTCCAGCCGGACGTCCTCGTCATCGGCTTCGGGATGAACGACTCCGACGTCGCCGGCTACCGCGACAAGGACGTCGTGAAGCCGGGCGAGATTCACTGGCGCGATCGCGTGAAAGCCGTCACGTCGCACAGCGAGCTGATCGCGCTGCTGAAGTACGCC
>DATNBT010000313.1:0-3168 GCA_035571855.1 Vicinamibacterales bacterium | reverse complement strand
TCGGCGTCGAGCCGCATCACGATCCGCGATGCGCGGGACTGCTTCGCGGTCCTGCGCTCCACGCTGACGCCGCGCGAGATCGCGATCGTGCGTCATGCGTGCCGCATCGCCGGCGCGGCCTTCGCCGCCGTCGAGGACGAGATCAGGCCCGGCATGTCCGAGCGTGAAGTCGCCGCGATGCTGCGCAGCCGGCTCGCCGATCGCGGGCACGACCGCTGCGACGGCTTCGCGTACTGCATGTCCGGACCGAATGCCGCGCGGGCCTTCGCCGCCTTTCAGCACTCGACGCCGCGCGAGGTCCAGCCCGGCGAGTGCCTGCTGCTCCACTGCAATTCGTACTGCGGCGGCTTCTGGACCGACGTCAGCCGCACGTTCTCGATCGGTGCCGTGCCCGCGGCACAGCGAAGCGCCTTCGACGCGATTCTCGAGGCGAGGCGCGCGGCGTTCGCCGCCGTCCGGCCGGGCGCGTGCGCGTCAGCCGTCGATCGCGCGGCGAGAGACGTGATGCAGCGCGCGGGTTTGGGAGAGTGGTTCAGGCACGGAACGGGGCACGGGGTGGGATTTGCCGCGATCGATCACGACGCGCGGCCGCGGATTCATCCCCGATCCGAGGACGTCCTCGAACCGGGGATGATCTTCAACATCGAACCTGCCGCGTATGTGCCCGGCGCGTGGGGCATCAGGCACTGCGACATGGCGCTCGTCACCGGGGACGGCGCCGAGTGGCTGACCTAACCGCCGCCGCCGGCCTTGCGCGGCGTCGTGGTCTTCTGACGGACGCCCTTGGTCGGCTTGGTCGAGACCTTGCCGCCGCCGTCGTCTTTCTTGCCGCGCATGCGCTCGGCTGCCGCACGGAGGCGGCCGCCGACGCCCTTGGCCTTCGGCTTCTCCTCAGACCTGGCTTCGCCTTCGGCCTGCGCGCGCGGGTTGAATTCGCTGCCGACGAGCTCGACCTGCGCCACTTCGGCGCTGTCGCCCTTGCGGAAGCCGACGCGAAGCAGCCGCGTGTAGCCGCCGGGCCGATCCGCGAAGCGCGGCGCGAGGGTGTCGAACAGCTTCGTCACGACGTCGCGATCCTGCAGATCCCGCATGACCAGACGCCGCGCGTTGAGCAGGCGGCCGTTCGTCTCGCCGCCGGCCAGGCCGCGCTTGGCGACCGTGATGATCCGCTCGACGAACGGGCGCAGCTCCTTCGCGCGCGGCACCGTCGTCTCCAGGTGTTCGTGGCGCAGGAGGGCCGTCGCCTGGTTCCGGAGCATCGCGATGCGGTGCTCCGTGACGCGTCCCAGCTTGCGGTGTGCTACTCGGTGTCTCATGACTAGTCCTGATTCGCCGTCGCCTGATCGACCCGCATGCCGAGGCTGAGGCCCATCGTGTGCAGGATTTCCTTGATCTCGTTCAGGCTCTTGCGGCCGAAGTTCTTGGTCTTGAGCATCTCGGCCTCCGTCTTCTGCACCAGCTCGCGAATCGTGCGGATGTTCGCGTTCTTGAGGCAGTTGTACGAACGGACGGAGAGCTCGAGCTCCTCGACGCTCTTGTCGAGGTTTTCGTTGCTGACGCCCGAGCGCGGCTGATCGGCCGCGGCTTCGGCCGTCTGGCCTTCGCCTTCCTCGAGGTTGATGAAGATGTTCAGGTGATCGCGAATCAGCTTCGCGGCGAGCGACACGGCGTCGCGCGCGGCAATCGATCCGTTCGTCCAGACATCCACCGTCAGCTTGTCGTAGTCCGTCGTCTGTCCGAGACGCGCGGCTTCGACGAGGTAGTTGACCTTCTTGATCGGCGAGTGGACCGAGTCGATCGGAATCCAGCCGATGCCCAGGTCCTCGTCGAAGTTCTTGTCGGCCGAGACGTAGCCGCGGCCGCGCTTCATGCGCATCTCCATGTGGAGCTTGCCGCCCTCGGAGACGGTCGCGATGTGCTGATCGGGCTCGAGGATCTCGACGTCGCCGTCGGCCTGGATGTCCCGCGCGCGCACTTCGCCGGCCTTGTCGACGCGCAGCGTCAGCGTCTTGGTCGAGTCGCTGTGCAGCTTGAGCGGAATCTGCTTCAGGTTGAGGATGATGTCCGTCGCGTCCTCGACCACGCCGGGGATCGGCGAGAACTCGTGGAGCACGCCGTCGATCTTCACGGCCGTGATCGCCGCGCCTTCAATCGACGACAGCAGCACGCGCCGCAGCGCGTTGCCGATCGTGGTGCCGAAGCCGCGCTCGAACGGCTGCGCGTAGAACCGGCCGAACCGGTCCGTCAGCGTTTCACGTTCGAACTCGAGCCGCTTGGGACGCTGAAAACCTTTCCAGAGCATGTGTTCTCCTTCGCTTACGGGCGCGCAGACGCGCCGCCAGACCTGCAAGTGACCGCCGGCCTCCCGCCGCAGGTCTGTGTAAGGCTGCGGGCCGGCGGATGCGACGACGACTTCCTACTTCGAGTACAACTCCACGATCAGCTGTTCCTGCACCGGCAGGTTGATCTGCTCACGCGTCGGCACCGAGACGATGCGGCCGCTCGTCGAGTTCGGATCGAACGAGAGCCATTCGGGGATGCCGCGGCCCTTCACTTCTTCGATCGCGTGCTCGATCGTGACGTTCTTCTGGCTCCGGCCGATGACCGTCACGACGTCGCCCGGCTTGACCGAGTACGACGGGATGTCCACCTTGTGGCCGTTCACCTGGAAGTGGCCGTGGCGCACGAGCTGCCGCGCCTGCGGCCGCGACGTCGACAGGCCCAGCCGGTAGACGACGTTGTCGAGACGGCGCTCGAGCAGCTGCAGCAGCGTCACGCCCGTGATGCCGCGCGTGCGCTCCGCCTGCTCGAAGTACCGGCGGAACTGATCCTCCAGCACGCCGTAGATGCGCTTCACCTTCTGCTTCTCGCGCAGCTGCAGGCCGTAGCCCGCGAGCTTCGCCTTGCGCGTCTTGCCGTGCTGTCCCGGCGGGAAGTTGCGCTTCTCGATCGCGCACTTCTCCGTGTAGCAGCGCTCGCCCTTCAGGAACAGCTTCATCGCCTCGCGGCGGCAGAGACGGCAGACCGGTCCGATATAACGTGCCATTACACTCTCCTCCGCTTCGGCGGACGGCATCCGTTATGCGGAATCGGCGTCACGTCGCGGATTGATTTCACTTCGAGTCCCACCGTCTGCAGCGCGCGGACCGCCGACTCGCGGCCGGATCC
>DATNBT010000312.1:0-2943 GCA_035571855.1 Vicinamibacterales bacterium | reverse complement strand
GCCGAGGTCGTTGCCGCCGATCATGATGCCGTACGGATGCGGGTGGCTGTTCAAGTTCATGTATTTCGGTTCCGTGAACGTCGCCTTCACGGTGTAGTCGCCGCTGGCTTTATTGGCCGGATTCCAGTAGGTGATCGCCGGCCCGGTCGTGACGTGGAGGACGTTGCCTTCCATCGACAGCTTCGCGCCTTCGACCTTCATGCCGCGCCGCACTTCGTTTGGGTCGACGGCGCCCATCCAGCCGGGCACGGAAATGCCGCCGCCGGCGATGGTACGTGTGGTCTCCTCCATACCGCCCCTGCCCTGCGCGGCCCCCAGACTCGGGAGAAGCACGATGGCTGCAAGAGCGACTGCGGTGTTCGTCAAGCGTTGCATGGGTAGCTCCTCTCGCGGAGTTCGGGGGTTGAGATAACTATACCGCGGGGCGCGAACGCCGACCATGCCGGAATGGCCGCGGCCGCCATATGGCCAGCCGCGTATCCCCGCCGCATGTTTCAGTGTCTCCCTCTCACCCGGTTCATGAGTCGCTCATGAAGACGCTCGCCCTCGCATTCATCGGTATCTCCTCCGCGGCCGCGATCATCCCGACCGCCGCGGCGCAACAGCCCTCGAGCGCCGACGTCGCGCGCTGGAAGCAGGAAGCGCGTGCGGTGACGATCACGCGCGACGACTGGGGGATCGCGCACGTGCATGGAAAGACCGACGCCGACGCGGTCTTCGGGATGATCTACGCCCAGGCCGAGGACGACTTCAACCGCGTCGAGAACAACTACCTCGACGCGATCGGCTGGCGCGCCCAGGCCGACGGCGAGCAGGCCGTCTACAAAGACCTGCGCGTGCGGCTGTTCGTCAATGCGGACACGATGAAAGCAAAGTACGCGACCAGCCCGGCCTGGCTCAAAACGCTCATGAACTCCTGGGCCGATGGGCTGAACTACTACCTCTACACCCATCCGTCGGTGAAGCCGCTCGTCATCACGCACTTCGAGCCCTGGATGCCGCTCAGCTTCAGCGACGGCAGCATCGGCCCCGACTTCGAGCACGTCAACCTGGGCCAGCTCGCCGCGTTTTACGGAAAGGATGCGTCGCTCCCCACGCCGGCGCCCGGTCCCGATGAGGACACCTACACCGAGCCGACGGGCTCGAACGGCATCGCGATCGCCCCGTCGAACACGGTGAATCACCACGCGCTGCTCCTGATCAATCCGCACACGTCGTTCTTCTTCCGCTCCGAGCTTCAGATGCAGAGCGATCAAGGGCTCGACGCCTACGGCGCGGTGACGTGGGGGCAATTCTTCGTCTACCAGGGCTTCAACACGCACATCGGCTGGATGCATACGTCGACCGGCGCCGACGAGTACGACGACTATCTGGAGACGGTCTCCAAGAAGGGCGACCGCTACTACTACAAGCACGGCGCCGACGAGCTGCCGATGATCGTCGACACGATCGTCGTCGCCTACAAGACGCCGAGCGGTATGGCGAAGAAGAGCTTCACCGTCTACCGCACGATGCACGGGCCGGTGACGCACGCCGCGGGCGACAAGTGGGTGACCTTCGCGATGATGGAGAAGCCGGTCGACGCGCTCGTGCAGTCGTTCACGCGGACCAAGACGCACGACTACAAGTCGTTCCGCCAGACGATGGACCTGCACACCAACTCTTCGAACAACACGATCATCGCCGACAAGGACGGCGACATCGCCTACTTCCAGGCGAACTTCATCCCCAAGCGCGATCCGAACTTCGACTGGACGAAACCTGTAGATGGCAGCAATCCGGCGACCGACTGGCACGGCGTGCTCTCGGTCGACGAGTCGCCGCTCGTGGTCAATCCGGCGAGCGGCTGGATCTACAACAGCAACAACTGGCCCTGGTCGGCGGCGGGCCCGTCGAGCCCAAAGCGCGAGAATTTCCCGCCCTACGTCGAGAACGGCCGCGAGGAATCGCCGCGCGGCTACCACGCCATTCGAGTTCTCTCGAACAAGAAGAACTTCACGCTCAACACGCTGCTCACCCAGGCAGCGTTCGACAGCTACCTGCCCTCGTTCGCGCACATGATCCCGGCGCTGCTCAAAGCGTACGACGCGACGCCGGCCGCCGATCCGCTCAAGGCGAAGCTCGCCGAACAGATCGCCCTGCTCCGCCACTGGGATTATCGCTGGGGCTCGGCGTCGGTGCCGACGTCGCTCGCCGTGTTCTGGGGCGAGGACGTGTTGCGCCGCGTCGGCCGCGACGCGCGGCAGGCGGGCAAGCAGCCGGAGGACTACGTGGCCGACGGCGCGCCGGCGGCGGCGCTCGTGCAATCGCTCGCCGCGGCCTCGGACAAGCTGACGGCGGATTTCGGCTCGTGGAAGACGCCGTGGGGCGAGATCAACCGCTTCCAGCGGATCAACGACAACATCGTCGGCACCTTCGATGACGCGGCGCCGAGCATCCCGGTGCCGTTCACGTCGTCGCGCTGGGGATCGCTGGCATCGTTCGGCGCGCGCGCCTACCCGAACACCAAGAAGTGGTATGGCACGAGCGGCAACAGCTTCGTGGCGGTGATCGAGTTCGGCGACAGCGTGCGGGCGCGCGCCGTGACGGCGGGAGGCGAGAGCGGCGATCCCAAGTCGAAGCACTTCGACGACGAGGCGACACGCTACGCGAGCGGCAATCTGCGCGAGGTGTACTACTACCCGTCGCAGCTCAAGGGGCACACGGAACGGACATACCACCCGGGCGAGTGAGCCGGCGCCGGCCGCGCTGACGCCGTCGCAGCGGCCGGCCGCATGTACTCGCGCTGTCTCTTCTGTCAGGCGGAGCTCGGTCGCAACGAGGCGATCGAGCATTTCCTGGTCGGTCGCCGGCTGGCGTTCGACGCCGCCAAGGGCCGGCTGTGGGTCGTCTGCCGGCGGTGCGAGCGATGGAACCTCACGCCACTCGAGGAGCGGTGGGAGG
>DATNBT010000311.1:0-5137 GCA_035571855.1 Vicinamibacterales bacterium | reverse complement strand
ACGGCCAGACCGTGCCGCCGTACAAAGAGACGCAGGACTACGTGAGGAAGATCGGCAGCATCACGTCACGCCCCGTCTCGCAGCGCGGTCCGACGATCTACAAGATCACCGAGATCGTCGACGGCCAGGAACACGTCCGCTACTCCGATCAGAAACCGACGAGCGGAACGTACACGCTCATCGGCGCCCGCTGACCCTCAGCGTTTCCCCTACGTTACGACGGGGATGCTGAATATATCAGGCGCCCTATATAGGCCTATCTCTATACAACTACACTGGGGCTGCGAGATGTCCCCATGGCGCTGCCCGTCGTGTTCGCAGGCGATCAATCACAAGGGTGAGAAACCGGAACCCGGCGTCCGCTATCGCTGCCATGTGTGCCGTCTCGCGCTCGAGTACCACGAAGGGATCGAGAAGCTGATCGTGCGTCGCGACGACGATCAACCGAAGCCGCGCCGGAAGCGTTCCAGCCGCAAGTAGTGCGGCGACGGTCACTCCGGCCGTTCGATGGACGTCACGTCGATCTTCTCGTAGGCGGGCCCCAGCAGTTCCGTCACCAGCAGCACTTCCACCAGCACAATCACCGAGAACGCGACGGCGGCCGGCACGAGGACGACGTTGCCGATGAGGCGATGCAGCGCGAGCCAGATGACGCCGCCGGCGATGGCGCCCGGCAGCGAGAACGCGATCAGCGAGACCAGCACCGCCGCCAGCATGATCAGGCGCTGCCCCATCGCGTCGATGCCGCGCGTCCGCTGAGAGCCGAGCTGGACCCACCCCGGAAACAGAATCGCCGTCATGTTGTGGACGGCGAACTGCGCCGAGACGAGCGCGGGGCCGGCGACGATGACGGCAATCGCGAGCGACCAGCGATCGACGAACGGCTGATTCGGCAGCGCCGTGCCGGAGAACAGCGCGGACGTCACAATCGCGGCGGACGCGAACAGCGACACGAACGCCACCGGCCACGCCATCTCGCCGCGGATGACTTCAGCCGCGCGCATCGGCCACGTCTTGAGCAGCTCCAGGTGCTGGAGATCGGTCCGCAGATCCGTGCGCATCATCTGCGGGCCGAAGAGAATCGACACACCGGCGAGGAGGCCGCACACGAGGCTGACGACGCCCGCGGGCTGGCGCATGCCGCTCGCGCCCATCATCGCGGACGTCATGCCCACGATCACGACGAGGAGCGGAATGGCGATGCGGAGGGCGTTGGCGCTCGTGCCGCGCACCATCTCGGTCGCGCCCTTCCAGAACAGCGCGAGCTCGGGACGTCCGTGCAGCGGCAGCGTCCAGCCGACGCTGCGCGCCGCCTGCGGTACCTTGGCCGCGCGCTTCTCGATCTTTTCCTGCGGCCCGCCTCCCTGTCCCGCGACCGCGTCCACGGCGTCGCTGCTCGCCAGCAGCCACGCCGTCACCACGGCCAGCACCAGCAGCGCCGGAAGAAGGCCGGAGACGACATCGGCCGACGCGCCGGCAAACGGCGCACGCGCGACGGCCGCGAACGGCCAGAGCACGACGCGCGGCATTCCCGCCGACGCCACGCGCGTGAGATGCACGAACACATCGCCCGGCCCGGCGACGACGACGTCGCGGAACTCGCGGACGATGCTCGTCACGACGACGAGCAGCGCGACGAGCAGGAACGCAAGCGGCAGGCGGGCCAGCAGCCGCGTCGACGCCGCGCGCGACTGCAGCCGCGCGCGACTGAGCGAGACCGCCGCGTAGTAGATGCGCGCCGTCAGCAGCACGATCCAGACGCCGATCGCGAGCCTGATGCGGCCGGAGCCCGTCACCGGCGTCGCAAACAGCGCGATGAGCACGCTCGCGAAGAGCGATCCGAACTGCGAGCGGATGATGCGATGGACGAGCAGCTGGCGCCGCGACACGGGCGCGCTGAACAGCATCTCGCGCTCGGCTTCGGAGAAATCGAGCAGGCCGGACTTCGCCGTCCCGAGCCACATGAGCAGGCTCAACGCAAGCGCGCCCAGTCCCCCGATCGCGGCGGCGCCGAGCGCGAATTGCGGCGGAAGTGCGGGGGGGCCGCCGCCGCGCCCGTTCACGCGGACGCCTGGACGCCGGCCCCGCGCGAAGATCGTGAGGTAGAAATACGCGACGCCGACGATCGCGCCGATGAGATACCGCGGCTCGCGCAGCCGCCGCAGGCGCACGCGCACGCGGTTCTTCGCACTGCACCACGCGATGTACGCGCTGGCGCCGATCATTCGCGTCCGGTGACCTTCAGGAAGATCTGCTCGAGGTTGCTGCCCGCCGCCGCTTCGGCCCGCGACGCGAGCTCGGCGACCGTGCCGTCGGCGACTTTCTTCCCGCGGTCCATGATGACGACGCGCGTGCAGATCTCCTCGACGAGATGCAGCAGGTGCGACGACACGAGGATCGCGGCGCCGCCGCGTCCGCGCGCGACGATCGTCTGGCGCATCTTGCGGATGCCGATCGGATCGAGGCCCGTCAGCGGCTCGTCGAAGAGCAGCACCGACGCGTCGCGCACGAGACCGCAGGCGATGACGACCTTCTGCCGCATCCCGCGCGAGAGCTCGCCGGGCAGCGACTTCTCCTTCCCCGCCAGCTCGAGCTCCTCGATCAGGGCCTTCGCGCGCGGCTCGAAGTCCGGCACCGCGTAGAGCCGCGCGGTCAGCCGCAGGTGTTCTTCGACCGTCAGATATTCGAAGAGGTGCGGCTCGTCCGGCATGAACGCGAGCCGCTTCTTGGCGGCAATCGCGTCGGACGCCAGGTCGTGGCCGTCCACCGTAATCTGCCCGCTGGTGGGCAGCAGAATCCCCGCCAGCGCCCTCAGCGTCGTCGTCTTGCCCGCGCCGTTGGGGCCGATGAGGCCAACGATCTCCCCGGCCCCGACCTCGATCGAGAGGTCGTCGACGGCGAGAAAGCTGCCGTAGGTGCGCGTGAAGTGAGAGACGGCAATCGGCATCGTTATGCTACGATTAGGGGTTCGGGAGGAGAGATTCGACGTGGCCAGTCATGCATCCGCGCTGAAGGCGCATCGACAGAGTCTAAAGAACCGCGAGCACAACCGCCAGTTCCGCTCACGGCTTCGCACGGCGCTCAAGGACGTCCGTGCGGCGATTGACGGGAAAGCCGGCAAGGACCTCGCCGCGGCGAAGGACGCGCTCAAGAAGACCATCTCGCTGATCGACAAGATGGCGAGCAAGGGCATCATCCATCGCAACGCCGCGGGCCGCTACAAGTCGCGCCTGCAGGCGCGGGTCGCCAAGCGGGCGTAGCTACCACCGGCGCGCGCCAACACGGGCGCGCTTCCCTGCACACAGTTCCACGACAAGCCGTTCGAGAAGAACACGCGGGTCGCCGCCGGACCGCTTGAGGTCGTGATCCGTCCGGAAGAGTGAATCGACGGCGCTCGACAGCTCCGTCGGCGCCGCGTGCGGAAACTTCGCGCGCACCAGCCAGCCGAGCTGCCCCAGGATCTGCTCGGGCGCCGCGCCGCTGTCCAGCATCAGCCCGAGCTGGCGCAGCGCTTCCGACGCCTTGCCGTCCTCGATCGCGTTGGCCATCGCCCAGTCGTCCTGCAGCGCCGCCGGTCCCGCGACGTCGCGCACGTCGTCCAGCGTGATCTTCTTCTGGCCGAGCGCATACAGCAGCAGGCGGTCGACCTCGCCACGCAGGCGCTTGACGTCGCCCGTCCGTCCCTTCGGGCTCGGCTGATCCGGAAATCCCGCGAGCGCCGCCAGGACACGCGCGCCCTGCGGGTCGATGTCCATGCGCATCGCCTCGACGCGCGTCTTCACCCAGCGCGCCGCGCTCGTGACGTCGACCGGCGAGCCGCAGTCGACGAGCGTCGCGCTCGCCACCAGCGTCTTGTAGATCTTGGTCCGCTTGTCGAGCGACGCCGAGACGAGCACGAGCGTCGTCATCGGCTCGGGTTTTTCGAACAGCTCCTTCAGCCGTTCGAGCGCGCGCTCCGCCGTCTCGCTTTCGCGCTTCGGCTGCAGCATCGCCTCGGCCTGCGAGACGATCACGACACGCCGCGGCGACATCATCGGCAGCGTGCGGACGGCCGCGATCAGCTGCTGGATGCCTTCGGCCAGCGCGTCGCCGTTCGTCCATCCGCCGGCGTGCATGCGCTCGACGTTGAACGCCGCGAGCCCTTCGTCGACGAGGTTCGCGAACTGCGACGCCAGCGCCGCCTTCTCGACGTCGTCTTCGCCCTGGAGCAGGTAGATCGGCTCGGTCTCGCCCGATTCGATCTGCTTGCGAACGTCGTGAGGTGTCCTGGTCGCCATTGTGGGCAGGCCTAAAGGCCTGCACTACGACTGTAGTAGTACAGGCCTTCAGGCCTGTCTGAGATCAAAAGGCCTCCAGGATCGCGGAGACGATGCTCTTGGCGAAGTCCGTGCTGAGGCGATCGAGGGCGTTGGTGTCCTGGCCGAAATACGCGGACGGATCGACCGCGCTGGTCGACGCCTGGCCGCCGACCGCGTCGTACTCCTGCCGGAACACGAGGCTCGGGTTGTCCCAGATGACCATGTTGGTCTTCATGTCCTTCAGCTCGACCCTCGCGACCATCGTGATCGCGTAGCGCGACGCGAGCTGGTTGGCGTTGATGCTCGCCGGCTGAATCGTCACCGCCGTCACCTCGCCCGACAGCAGGGCATCGACGTTGTTCGCCTCCGGCTGGATCGTGTACTTCGACCGGCCGATGAACTCCGACCGCACCTTCGTCGTCAGCGTCGACTCGAGGTTGAAGACCGTCGTCCGGTTCGTGAAGAGCGGGATGCCGATGATCTTGATGTTCGCCGGCAGCGTCGACCCGCGGCCCGCCAACGCGTAGCCGCAGCCGCTGAAAGCCGCGCCACCACAGAGGACAAGCAGGACACAGATCAGGCTTCTCACGATCCTCATACGACGACCGACACCAGCGGCCCTTTGGCGATCACCACTTTGCGGATGGTCTTCCCCGCGATGTGATTCTGCACGGTTGCGTCGGCAAGTACAAGCTTTTCGAGCGCGGCGTTGTCGAGGCCGGCCGGCACGGTCAGCCGCGCGCGCACCTTGCCGTTCACCTGCACCGGCACGACCACTTCGTCGGCCTTGGCGATCTCGGGATCGAACGCCGGCCACGTCGCGTGCATCAGGCCCTCGG
>DATNBT010000310.1:0-4444 GCA_035571855.1 Vicinamibacterales bacterium | reverse complement strand
CTTCAGCCAGACCGCGTCTCCCGAGGTAATTACCGATATCCGCGTCCAGGGGAACGTGCTCACGCCCGACGCCGAGATGATCGGCTTGACGGGCGTCGCGATTGGCGCGCCGTTCACGCCCGATCTTCCCCGCCAGATCGCGGATCGACTGAAGGCGACGCACAAGTTCGAGAGCGTCCAGGTTCTCAAGCGCTACGCGTCGATCGAGGACGCCTCGAAGATCCTCCTCGTCGTCATCGTCAACGAAGGGCCGGTCAAGGACGAACTGTTCGAGGGCGCCGGCGAGCCGCGGGCGGCGCGCGTCGTCAAACGGCACGGCTTCGGCACGCTGTGGCTGCCGCTGCTCGACTACGAGGACGGCTACGGCTGGTCGTACGGCGTCCAGATCGCGAAGACGAAGGTGCTCGGCGCCGACAGCCGCCTGTCGTTTCCGCTGACGTGGGGCGGCACGCGGCAGGCGGCCGCGCAGGTCGAGAAGCTGTTCGACGGCGGACAGACGCGCGTCGAGGCCGGCGCCGGCGTGATCGGCCGGACGAATCCGTTTTTCCAGCAGGACGACGATCGCCGTCGCGTGTGGGTGCGTGCGGAACGTGCGGTCGCGCCGCAGCTGCGCGTCGGCGGCACGGCCGGCTGGCAGCACGTGACGTTCATGAACGCCGGCGATCGGTTCACGCACGTCGGCGCGGACGTCACGTTCGACACGCGGCTCGATCCGTTTCTCGCGCGCAACGCCGTCTACGCGCGCGCGTCCGTCGAGCATCTCGATTTCGCGCATGCCGCGGCCGCGAACCGGACGGAGCTCGAGGGCCGCGGCTACATCGGTCTCGCCGGCCAGAACATCCTGGTCGTGCGCGCGCTTCGCCAGGATTCGGACGTGCCGCTGCCCGGGTATCTGCAGCCGATGCTCGGCGGCATGGCGAACCTGCGCGGCTTCGAAGCGGGATCGGCGATCGGCGACACGCTCGTCGCCGGCACGGCCGAAATCCGCGCGCCGCTCACGTCTCCGCTCGGCATCGCGAAGGCCGGCGTGAGCGCGTTCGTCGACATCGGCACGGTCTACGACAAAGGCCAGCGGCTCGCCGATCAGCACTTCGAGCGCGGCATCGGCGGCGGCGTCTGGTTCACCGCGGCCTTTCTCCGACTCAGCCTCTACGTCGCTCACGGGGCGCAAGGAACGGGCGCGGGCACACGCGTTCATTTCGGAACCAGCGTCACTTTCTAGAACGTACAGGCCACAGAGCCACTGAGACAGCGAACACGAGTAGAGGGACACGGAGAACTGTTTTCCTCCGTGCCTCTGTGGCCCGTACGTCGTGAATGGAATTACACTAATTGCCTCAATGGCGACAATTCTCCAGAGTATTCCCAAGGGACAAAAGGTCGGCATCGCGTTTTCCGGCGGCCTCGACACGAGCGCCGCGCTGCACTGGATGCGCGGCAAGGGCGCGATTCCGTACGCATACACCGCGAACCTCGGTCAGCCCGACGAACCCGACTACGACGAGATCCCGCGCAAGGCGCTCGCGTACGGCGCGGAGAAGGCGCGCCTCGTCGACTGCCGCGCGCAGCTCGTCGCCGAAGGCCTCGCGGCGCTGCAGTGCGGCGCGTTCCACATCTCCACCGCCGGCGTGCCGTACTTCAACACGACGCCGATCGGCCGCGCGGTCACCGGCACGATGCTCGTCGTCGCGATGAAGGAAGACGACGTGAACGTGTGGGGCGACGGCAGCACGTTCAAGGGCAACGACATCGAGCGCTTCTACCGCTACGGCCTGCTCGCGAATCCGAATCTCAAGATCTACAAGCCGTGGCTCGATCAGCAGTTCATCGACGAGCTCGGCGGAAGAAAAGAAATGTCGGAGTACATGGCGAAGGCGGGGCTCAGCTACAAGATGAGCACCGAGAAGGCGTACTCCACCGATTCGAACCTGCTCGGCGCGACGCATGAAGCGAAGGACCTCGAGTTCCTGAACAAGGGCATCACGATCGTCGAGCCGATCATGGGCGTGGCGTCGTGGAAAGAGCAGGTCGCCGTCAAACCCGAGACGGTGACGATCCGCTTCGACGAAGGCCGGCCCGTCTCCCTCAACGGCAGGACGTTCGATGACGCCGTCGAGTTGATGCTCGAAGCGAACCGCATCGGCGGACGCCACGGGCTCGGCATGAGCGACCAGATCGAGAACCGGATCATCGAAGCCAAGAGCCGCGGCATCTACGAGGCGCCCGGCATGGCGCTGCTCTTCATCGCCTACGAGCGGCTCGTCACCGGCATCCACAACGAAGACACCATCGAGCAGTACCGCGAGAACGGCCGCAGGCTCGGACGCCTGCTCTACCAGGGCCGCTGGTTCGACAGCCAGTCGCTGATGCTGCGCGAGTCGGCGCAGCGCTGGGTCGCGCGCGCCGTCACCGGCGAGGTGACCGTCGAACTGCGGCGGGGCAACGACTACTCGATCCTCGACACCACGAGCCCGAACCTGACGTACAAACCCGAGCGGCTCACGATGGAAAAGGGCGAGGCGTTTTTCACGCCGCAGGACCGCATCGGCCAGCTCACGATGCGCAACCTCGACATCACGGACACGCGCGAGAAGCTCGCGACGTACTCCAGGACGGGATTGCTCAAGCCGTCGGCGGGATCGCTGCCGGAACCAAAGGAATAGATGATGAAACGACGCGATCTTCTCAAGACAGCGGGCGGCGCGATGGCCGCGTCTTTCTTCCCGGAGTTCGCGTGGGCGCAGTCCAGGCCGGCGATCAGCCCGCTCATGACGACGCTCTCGACCTACATGGCCGAGGCCGCGACGCACCCGCTGCCCGCGGCCGTCGTCGAGAAGACGAAGCACATGATCCTGGACGCGCTGGCGGCCGCGATCTCCGGCTCCGAGCTTCCGCCCGGGAAATTCGCCATCAACTTCGCGCGCAGCTACGGCGGCGAGAAGATCGCGAGCGTCGCCGGCAGCACCGTCGTCTGCGGGCCCATCGAAGCGGCGCTCGTCAACGGCATGCTCGCGCACTCCGACGAGACCGACGACACGCATCCGCCGTCGCAGTCGCACCCGGGCTGCTCGGTCGTGCCCGCCGCGCTGGCCGTCGGCGAGAAATGGGGCGTCAGCGGCGATCACTACATGCGCGCGGTCGCGCTCGGCTACGACGTCGGCCCGCGTTTCACGGCCACGCTCGGCAAGCTGCAGTACATGGCCGACACGCACCGCAGCACGCACGCGCTGTCGGGCACGTTCGGGTCGGCGGCCGCGGCCGCCTGCGCGGCGAAGCTCAACGCGCAGCAGATGCGCTGGGTCCTCTCCTACACCGCGCAGATGGCGTCGGGCATCGCGACATGGCAGCGCGACACCGACCACATCGAGAAGTCCTTCGACTTCGGCGGCATGGCGGCGAAGAACGGCGTGACGGCCGCGCTGCTCGTCGAGGCCGGCGGCACCGGCGTCGACGACGTGCTGTCGGGGCCGGACAACTTCTTCCTCGCGTTCGGCCCGAAGAACGACCCGTCGATGCTCGTCGAGAAGCTCGGCGAGCGCTACGAGATCTCACGCACGAACATCAAGAAGTGGACGGTCGGCTCGCCGATCCAGGCGCCGCTCGACGCGCTCGAATCGCTCGTCAAGAAGAACAACATCGACCCCGACAACGTCCGCCGCATCGTCGTCCGCGTCGCGACCAACGAAGCGAAGATCGTCGACAACCGCGAGATCCCCGACATCTGCATGCAGCACATGATGGCCGTGATGCTGCTCGACCGGACGGTGACGTTCAAGTCGGCGCACGACAAGGCGCGCATGACCGACGCGACGGTCCTGAAACACCGCGCGAAAGTGCAGCTCGTCGGCGACGAAGCGCTCGAGAAGTTCATGCCCCGCCGCGCGGGCATCGTCGAAGTGACGATGAACGACGGCCGCACGGTGAGCGAACGGGTCGACGACGTTCGAGGGACGGCGGAGAACCCGATGACGCGCGAGGAAGTGATCGCGAAGGCGAAAGACCTGATCGTGCCGGTGCTCGGCCTCCAGACGTTCGACCAGCTCGTCGCCAGGGTCTTCGACCTCGAGCACGTGCGCAGCATCCGCGAGCTGCGGCCGCTCATTCAGCGCGCATGACACGCGTTCTCCGCTTCTCGTGTCTCGCCGTCGCCTGGGTTGCGCTCGCGGCGCAATCGCGTCCGCCGCGCGCGACCGTCTTCCAGCACGCGCGGGTCATCGACGGCACCGGCCGCGTCATCACGGAAGACTCATCGCTGTACGTCGTCGACGGGAGGTTCTCGGGCGCCGTCGCGTCGCCGACTGTCGTGGACCTTCGCGGGAAGACAATCATGCCGGCGATGGTGGACGCGCACGCGCACCTCGGCTACCGCAGCGGCACGACCTTTACGGCCGGCAACTTCACGCGCGACGTCATCCACGAGCAGCTCCGGCAGTTCGCCGCCTGG
>DATNBT010000309.1:0-4899 GCA_035571855.1 Vicinamibacterales bacterium | reverse complement strand
CGTCCAGAATCCCCGTCGGCGCGCCGGGATCCAGGCTCGTCCTCACCATGAGCCCGGTTTTCGCAAACACGTTCGTATTCTGCTCGTTGTCGACGCGCATCTCGATCTGCGCCATCTGCATCGTCGTCCCGCGATAGACGTAGTGGAACGCATCGGACGCGCCCCGGATGTCTCCACCCGCGCCGGCAATCGTCCAGACGCCGTTCGTGTCCGACGCGCTGCCGGTCACGCCGACGGCGCCGACGTCGACGGAATTCCATCCGGCCGGTGCCTGGCGCGTGAGCGCCAGCGTCGCGACGTGCGCAGTCGCGAGCTGCGACTGGTCGTGGCTCGTGACCGCGATTCCTGCCTCGGTCGAGACCGGCAACGTCAGGCTCGCGCTCGCGAGCAGAGCGAAGGCGTCGTCCGGGCTCCTGCGAACCCACGCCGTCACCGTGCCGTTCGACCAGCTGAGCCTGAGCGTCACCGGAAATGCGAACGTCACTCCTGATGAACTGCATCTGCCCGCCGTCAGACTGGCGCACCATGAATTCCAGATCGCCGTTCGGTTTGATGTCGAAGATCGCCGTCGCCGCGCTCAGGCTGAGGCTTGCGCGCACCATGGCGCCGGCCTTCGCGTACGGGTTGGTGTTCTGAAGATCGCTCACCCACACGTCGAGGATCGAGCTGTTGTCGCTCGTCGCGTGGACGAACTGAAACGAGTCGGCGCCGCCCCAGAGGTCGGCGCCGCTGCCCTGCACGGTCCATCTGCCGTTGCTTTGCGAGGCATTGCCGGCGATTCCGACGTTGCCGACGTCGGTCGAGGTCCAGGTCTGAGCGGCCGCGACGCGCGGCGCGAGCGAGCACAGCAATGCACAGATCCCGGCGGCGAGATTCCGAAGCTTGAGCGCGGTGTTCCTCTTTTCGCGCGGGAACGCCACGCCACGTGGCAGCACTCCGCTAAAAAAGCATCGACGTGCCAGTGCTCGCCTTGGAGAGACCTCGGGCGTAGACTTTCCGCCATGCGAGTTCACACCCTGAAGCTCTTCACTGTGCTGTTCGCGTTCGTCCTCGCGATCGTCGGCGCCGGGCTCAGCCGTCCGCTCGACGCGCAGTCGCTGGCCGCTCCGGCATTCACGGCGGCGCAGCAGACAGCCGGGGACGCGGTCTACAAGGAGCGATGCGAGTCGTGCCACGGCAAGAACCTGGACGACGGAGAATTCGGTCCGCCGCTCAAAGGCGCCGAGTTCCGGTCGGCATGGTTCGGCAGAAGCGCCGACGTCCTCTTCGCGAAGATCGAGACGATGCCGCCGGCCGCGCCTGGTTCGCTCGGCGCGGACACGCATGCGGCGCTGCTCGCCTATCTGATGTCGCAGAACCAGCTCATCGCGGGCGGCAAGCCGCTGCCCGGCGACGTCGAGCAGCTGAAAGCGATGCTCCTGCCCGGCGCGACCGGAGGACCGAGCGGCGGGCTGTCGCCGAACGCCGTGCTTCCGCCGGCGCCGAAGATCGCCAACCCGCTCGACTCGTACACGCCGGTCACCGACGCGCTGCTGCAGAATCCACCCGCCGGCGAATGGCCCGCGTGGCGGCGCGGCTACGACGGCCAGGGGTTCAGCCCGCTCAAGCAGATCAACAAGACCAACGTCGGCACGCTGCGCTCCGCGTGGAGCTGGTCGCTGCCGAACGGGCCGAACGAAAGCACGCCGCTCTTCCACAACGGCGTGCTGTTCGTGCACGCGTACGGCGACAAGGTGCAGGCGATCGACGCGGCGACAGGCGATCTGCTCTGGCAGTACTCGCGCCGTCTGCCGAACGGCACAGCGCCCACCGTCAAGCGCGCGATCGCGATCTACGGCGACAACGTCTACATGGGCACCTCCGACACGCACATCGTCGCGCTCAACGCGAAGACGGGCCGCGTCGCGTGGGACAAGCCGATCGCGGATCAGAAGCAGGGATACGGCCTCACCGGCGGCATCACGGTCGCGAAAGGCAAAGTCATCGCGAGCACGACCGGCCGTGCGCCCGGCGGCAACTACATCGTCGCGCTCGACGCGCAGACGGGAAGAGAAGCGTGGCGCTTCGGCACGATCCCGAAGGACGGCGAGTTCGGCGGCAACACCTGGAACAACGTCCCGTACGAAAAACGGAACGGCGGATCCGTGTGGGTGCCCGGCAGCTACGATTCGACGACCGGGCTGCTCTACATCGGCGTCGGCCAGACGTACGACACGGGCCCGTACCGCAACCCGGCGGCCGGCGCGAACGACGACCTCCTCTTCACCGATTCGACGCTCGCGATCGATCCCGATACGGGAAAACTCAAGTGGCACTACCAGCATCTGTCGAACGACCAGTGGGACTACGACTGGGCGTTCACGCGCATGCTGATCCGGCTGGCGCCGAACGGCGGCCTGCTCGTCGGCACCGGCGGCAAGCAGGCGGTCTATGACTTCGTGGACGCGAAGCAGGGCGAGTACGCGTTCTCGTTCGATCTCGGCGTGCAGAACGTGATCAAGAGCGTCGATCCGAAGACGGGCGTGAAAGAGATCGACGCGAGCCTGACGCCGGGCAACGGGAAGACGGTGATGACGTGCCCGCACGCGGGCGGGTCGAAGAACTGGCTGCCCGACTCCTACAATCCCGACACGCACGTGCTGTACGTGTCGCTCGTCGAGGCGTGCATGGATCTGCTGCCCGTCACGGGACGCGGCAGTCTGTCGACGGGCGTCCGGTGGGCGCTGATGCCGCGGCCCGACAGCGACGGCAAGTACGGGCGCGTCCACGCGATCAACATCCAGACGAAGAAGACGATGTGGATGGCGCGGCAGCGCGCGCCGATGTCGACGGGCGTGCTCGCCACGGCCGGCGGCGTCGTCTTCGCCGGCGCGATCGACCGCGGGTTCTCCGCGTACGACGACGCGACGGGTAAAGAGTTGTGGCGCACGAGATTGAATGACGTCCCGAGCTCGGCGCCGATCACCTACCTGGTCAACGGACGCCAGTACGTCGCGCTCGTCACCGGCAACGGCGGCGCGCAGGCGAACACGTTTCCGGCGCTCGTACCGGAGATAAGGAATCCGCCGGATCGCGGCGCCACGCTCTGGGTGTTCGAACTGCCGGCGTCCGAGCGCAAGTGATATCCTTCCGGCGGAAAGTTGGACCACTGTCGTGTTGAGGCATATATGAAACGAATCGGATTCCTGTTCCTGCTCAGCGGCGTTCTGTTCGTCATCGCGCGGCCGTCCGCGATGGTTCCGGATGAAGTGCGCGTCGAGACGGGCGCCCTGAAAGGCGTCGTCGGCAGCACGCAGCCGACCGTTCGTGTATTCAAAGGCATTCCTTACGCGGCTCCGCCGACCGGCGATCTCCGCTGGAAGGCGCCGCAGCCGGCGGCGAAGTGGGACGGGGTCCGCGACGCCAGCGCGTTCGGCGCGCCGTGCGCCGCCGGCGGCCCCGCGTTCGGCGGCCGCGGCGGCAACCGCGGCGGCAATCGGGGTGCGCGCGGCGAAGCCGCCGCACCGGCGGCAAACCCCGCGCCTCCGCGCGAGCCCGCGCGCAGCGAAGACTGTCTCTACCTGAACGTCTGGACCAGCGCCGCGTCGGCGAACGACAAGCGGCCGGTGATGCTGTGGATCTACGGCGGCGGCTTCACCGGCGGATCCGGCGGCCTCACCTGGTATGACGGCGAGAACCTCGCCGCGAAGGGTCCGGTCATCGTCACGATCAACTACCGGCTCGGCGTGCCGGGATTCTGGGCGCATCCCGAGCTCGCGAAAGAGTCGGGACACAACGCGTCCGGCAACTACGGAATGATGGACGCGATCGCGGCGCTGCAGTGGACCAAGCGCAACATCGCGGCGTTCGGCGGCGATCCGAACAACGTGACCGTCGCCGGCGAATCCGCGGGCGCGATCATGGTCGGCGCGCTCGTCGGATCGCCGATGGCGAAGGGGCTGTTCAAGCGCGCGATCGCGGAGAGCGGCGGCTGGATGGGCCTCACGCAGGCGCGCATGCGGTCGGCGGCGGACGCGCAGGCCGGCGGCGAGAAAGCCGCGGCGGCGCTCGGCGGATCGATCGCCGACCTTCGGAAGAAGCCGCTCGACCAGCTCACGGGCCTGCAGGGCGTGGGCCTCATCGTCGACGGGTACGTGATTCCGGAAGATGTCTCGCTCACCTTCCAGGCCGGCAAGGAGAACCAGGTCGACGTCCTCACCGGATCTAATAAGGATGAAGCGAACTTCGGCATCTGCGGTCCGGCCGCCGGCCTCAACGGCCGCGGCGGCGCGAGCATGACGCTGGCGGCGTTCAAGGAGAACGCACAGAAGAAGTACGGCGAGATGGCCGACCAGTATCTGAAGCTGTATCCCGCGATGTCGGACGAAGACGCGCGGAAAGACGCGCACGCCGCGTGCGCGGACGAGATCACCTGGAACATGCGCCAGTGGGCCGCCGCCGAAGCGTCGAAGGGCAAGAAGGCGTACACGTACTTCTTCTCGCACGTGCAGAACGTCAACGGCGCGCCGTCACCCGCGGGCGCGACGCATACGGCGGAGATCTCCTTCGCGTGGAACAACCCGAAGGGCCAGGCCAACCAGACCTGGACCGACGTCGACACGAAGCTCGCCGATCAGATGTCGTCGTACTGGGTCAACTTCATCTCGAAGGGCGATCCGAACGGCTCCGGCCTGCCGCACTGGCCGGAGTTCAAGAACCTCTCGAGCAGCAAAGTGATGGTGTTCGGCGACGCGCCGGAAGTCGAACCGGCGGCGCCGACGCCGAAGTTGTCGTTCTACGCCGCGGCCTTCCAGCGCCTGCTGAAGGGGTCCGCCGGCGCCGCGAACTAGTTCTTACGGGACGAAGGATTCCGTGAGGGATCCTTCGTCCGATAGTACTCCCTCAGTGGCGCCCTCCAGG
>DATNBT010000308.1:0-6419 GCA_035571855.1 Vicinamibacterales bacterium | reverse complement strand
GTACCGCGAGAAGCTGCCGCACGACTTGACCGGGGACGAACGCAAGGCGTTCTACAGATACACCGGCTACTGGCTGTTCGAGCTGTACCGGCTGACGCCGGCCGACCTGCGGCCTCCGGTCTGGCGGTATCTGTTCCGTGCATGGCGGCAGGGACTGTACGAGCCCGGCGCGCGCGGGCGGTTCGGCCTCCGGCAGATTGGCCGCGCCCTCATGAATCGAACGTCATGAAAATCATCGCGCTGATGCCGGTACGGAACGAAGCCTGGGTGCTCGACGCGTCCCTCGCAGCGGCCTCGGCGTTTGCCGACGTCATCATCGTCAGCGATCAGCGATCGACCGACGGATCGCAGGAGATCTGCCGCCGTTTCCCGAAGGTCGTGCTGCTCGACGCGCCGGCCGGCGTCGATCAGCTTCCGCAGCGGGCCCGCTGGCGTCTGCTCGACGCCGCGCGCAACTTCGACGGCCGCAACCTGCTCTGGTGCGCGGACGCGGACGAATTGACGCCGCCCGACCTGGCGCGCCGGTTCTTCAGCGAGCGCGCCGGCGAGCTCGCGCCGGGGCGCGTCGTCGAATGCCGTTTCTACAACCTGTGGAAGAGCGAGACGAGGTTCAGGCAGGACCTGTCGTATTACGGTCCGATCTGGAAGCCGATGGCGTTCGTTGACGATCGCATCGCCGATTTTCCGCGCGATCCCGGACGCAGACCGCTCCACGAGCCGCGCATGGCCATCGAGGAGGACGCCGCGGCGATCAAGACGACCGACGTGCCGGTCCTGCATCTGCAGTTTGCCGTCTGGAATCGGAATCAGGTGAAGCAGGCGTGGTACCGCTGCATCGAGCTGCTGTCCGCGCGGCGAAGCGCCGTCGACATCAATGCCGCGTATGAAGTGACCTTGCCGGAATGGTACGTGCACACCGAGCCGGTTCCGGCGGCATGGCTGCGGGAGCTGAAGCTCCCTGATGCCGCGGCCGCCGACAGATCGCCAGGATGGCACGAAGCGGAAGTGCTCAAGCTGTTTGACGAACACGGCATCGAGTTCTTCGAACCGCTGGAGATCTGGCACGTGCCGGCGCTGCGACGCGAGTTCACGCGGCGCACCGGGCGGCAGCCGCGGCCGGATCGCGCCTATCTTCCGCCGCTGTCCACTCGACTGGCCCGGGCCGGCGGCCGCGTGTATCGCGCGGTGAAACGGCGGATCCTGCCGTGAGCCGCCCGGCGCTGACCGTGCTCGCGACGCCGATTTCGCCGGCTCCGCGGCGGCTCTACACGGGCCTGCGCGGCATCGGCCGCCGCATTCTGAAGCCCGGCACTCCAGGCCTCAGCGGTCCGAAATATCCGGGCCACTACGCGCTCGTTCGCAGCGTCGTCGAAGGATTGCAGGCGATCGGCGCAGACTTCAATTTCGATCCGCGTTCGTTCTCCGGGCTCGGCCGCGTCGTGTATGCGCCGGCCAACGAAGCACTGCTCCAGGCCGCCGCGCTCAAACGGAAAGACGCGATCGACTTTCTCGTCGCCGGGCCGATTAATGCGCTGCTGCCCGACGAGTGCGACGGTATCCTGCGGATGCCGGAAATCGATCGGCTCATCGTGGCCTCGGAGTGGGCGATCAATCTCTTCAAAGACGAGCCGGCGCTCGTCGCGAAAGCGCGCGTCTGCCCGTGCGGCGTCGACGCGGACGCGTGGAAACCGTCCGGCGCGCGCAAGGAACGGACGGCCGTGATCTACTGGAAAAGCGGCGACGAGGCGTTCTGCGCCGGCGTCCAGGACACCGTGCGTCGCTGTGGACTCGAGCCGCTCGTCGTCGCGTCGCGGCATGGCGAGCACGAAATGTTCACGCCGGACGCCCTGCGCCGGATGCTCGACCGCTCGGTGCTGTCCGTGTTTCTGAGCACGTTCGAGACGCAGGGCATCGCGCTCGCCGAGGCGTGGGCGATGAACGTGCCGACGGTCGTCTGGGATCCGCAGGGCGACGCCGAATGGCGCGGCATGCACTTCAAATCGGATTCGTCCGCGCCGTACCTGACGCGGGCGACCGGCATCGCTGCGCCAGATACGGCGGCGCTCGAACCCGCGATCAGGCAGGCTCTCGCCTCCCTCGGCAGCTTCACGCCGCGCGAGTGGGTGCTCGAAAATATGACGGATGCGATCTGCTCGAAGAGGCTCTACGAGCTGATCATGCGGGAGGCGGGAAAGCCGGCGGGATCACGGGCGGGATGGTCGGGACAGACAGGAAAGAAGAGATGACCTCTTCCATCCAGCCTCTCCTGCCTGTCCTGCCTGTCCCGCCCTATCCGAATACCGATCGGAAAAGAATCTTCCGCGCCGGGGGATGGCGCAGGAGCGCGCGGATCAGGTGGCGGTGGTGATTGAACTGCGCCGTCTTCCGGACGATCGGCATGACGCCGTCGGTGCGCGCGAGCTCGAAGAGCGAATCGATCTCCTGATCGTTGAGCCGCGTGACGAGGTCACGCAGGGACCGCTGCTCGGCAAACTCCTCGCCGAGGCGATCGCGCCACTGCCGCTCGTATGACGCCAGCGCCGCGGCGTCGAGACGATCGGCCGACAGCGCGTCGATCGCCACATCCGCCGCGAGCGCGGCGCTCCAGATGCTGTAGTGGATGCCGCCGCCCGTCGTCGGCTTGACCATCCCCGCCGCGTCGCCGACGACGAGCGTGCGATCGGCATAGGTGCGATCGATCGCGCCGAGCGGAAGAATCTTCTGCCGCGGCGGCTGCGGACATCCCTCGACGCCCAGTCGATCGGCGACGCGCTCCAGCATGCGCGAATAGCAGCCGACCGGATCCCTCGACGTCATCACGCCGATGCGGACGAACGTTCCCGACGGGCGGACGACCGGGACGGCCCAGGCGAAGCCGTCAGGCGCGACGTCGCGGCCGAAGTGGAGCTCGACGTCGCCGGGTGAAGCCGCGGGCAGTTCGCGCTGCGCGCTGTGCAGGTAGTCGCGCGGCAGGCCGAGGCCGACGCGCCGCTGAAACGTGTAGTTCGCTCCGCACGCCAGCAGCAGCAGACGCGCGCTCACCCACTCGTCGCCGACCTGCGCGCGAACGGCGGCCGGTCCGTTTTCGATCACCGAGACGCGCGTCCGCAGGCGGAGTTCGGCCCCCGCCGACTGCGCGCGCGTCGCGAGCGCCCGATCGAACATGCCGCGATCGATCACGGCCGCCAGCGGCGACGGCGTCGCGTGCGTGATGGCGATGCCCGACGGCGACACGAACCGCGCCACGGTCAGGGAATTCAGCGTCGCTTCGCGCGGAAGGCCGAGCAGGTCGAAGCTCTCGGTCGCGAGCACGCCGGTACAGTGCACGGGATCGCCGACGAGGTCGTGCTCTTCGCAGAGCAGCGTTGTGACGCCGCGACGCGCCAGACGTTCGGCGGCGTACAGACCTGCCGGACCCCCGCCAACAACGAGCACGTCGAAATCGGGCATGAACGCCGACATTATAAAGGCTGACTAAACGATTGCTACACTTTGCGGCCGCGGACTTCCCACGTCCCGCGCGCGGTGATCCAGAACGACAGGACGATCAGCCGGATGTCGAGGCAGAAGCTGGCGCGCTTGATGTAGAGGCGATCGAGGCGGAATTTGCTCGCGCGTGAGATGTCGCGCGGGGCGTAGACCTGCGTGAGTCCCGTCAGGCCTGGACGAACGCCGTGCCGCTCGTCGTATCCCGGAATCTCGTCGAGCCGCGTCACCTGTCCGTCGCCGCGGACGTCGACCTCGCCGGGCCGGAGCGGCCGCGGCCCGACGAAGCTCATGTCGCCGAGCAGGATGTTCACGAGCTGCGGCAGTTCGTCCATCGCCGTGCCGCGGAGGATCCGGCCGACGCGCGTCACACGGGGATCGTTTTCCGTCGCCTGCACGGGGCCGGTGAGCGCCTCGGCGTCTGGCCGCATCGACCGGAACTTCAGCGCGGTGAACACGCGCCCCCGGATGCCGACACGTTCCTGCGGAAAGAAGATGGAGCCCCCGTCTTCGATCTTGATCGCGAGCGGAATGATCGCCCAGAGCGGCGCCGACACCAGCAGGCCGGCTGCCGCGAACGCCGCGTCGAAAGCCCGCTTGATCATGCCGCCGGCGTCGACGACGCGCGCGACAGGCGCGCGAACAGGTCGTGATAGGCGCGGACCGCCGCACGCCTGTCGTAGTGCCATGCCGCCTGCCGCGCCTGCTCACCCATCCTCGCCGCGCGCGGCGGATTGTCCGCGAGCGACGCGATCCCGCTTACGAGCGCGTCGAGATCCCCCGGCGGCGCGACGACGCCGCAGTTGTGCTCTCTGGCGATCACCGCCACCTCGCAGCTCGGATCCACGGCTGCGACAAACGGCCGCCCGGCCGCGAGAATCCCGTACAGCTTGCTGGGGACGATGTAGCCTTCGAGTCCGGGCTTGAGCGACACGAGAAACGCGCTCGCCGCCGCGAACGACTCGTGCAGCAGCTCCTTCGGCTGATACGGAAAGAATCGCACGTTCGTCAGCCCGCGCGACGCCGCCGCCGCTTCGAGCGACGGCCGGCGCGCGCCGTCTCCGACAATCGCAAACACGAGACGGTCACGCGACCGCAGGCGGTCTGCGGCCTCGATGATCAGATCGAGGTTCTGCGACAGCCCCACGTTGCCCGAGTGCATCAGGACGAACTTGTCGTGCAGGCCGTGCGCACGCGAAAACGCGTTGTCCCTGGAGCCGGGCGTGATCGCCTCGCAGTCCGCCCAGTTGTGGATGACGTGCACGCGCTCGGCTGCCGCGCCTTTCTCTTCAACCAGCCGCCGCTTCATGCGATCGCCGAGCGCGACGATCGCGTCGGCCTCGCGGAGAAGATGACGGTTGATGCGGTCGAGCGTGCGATTGACGGCCGCGTTGTGGAAGTCCTCGAGCAGCTCCGCGACCTCGGGAAAGATGTCTTCACACAGGAAGACGAACCGTGCTCCCGCGCGCCGCGCGGCCGCCAGCGCGGCCAGACCGAGAATCGGCGGATCGGTCAGCGACACGACCACGTCCTGTTGTCCGATCCGGCGTGAGGCGATCACCGCCGACGCGAAGTACGTCAGGTAGTTCGCTGCGCGGCCGATGAACTTGCGGCGCGCCAGCAGCGTGCCGTTGGCGCGCAGGATGCCGACGCCCTCATGCTGTTCCCGCGTCACCGCGTGGAACGTCGCTTTCGACGCGTCGCGCCCGTGCAGAGCGCGGCCGGCGACGACGGACACACGGCAGCCGTAGCCGGCGACGAGATCCTGCGCGAGCTCGGTCAGGAGCTGGCCGGTCGCCGCCTGATCGGGCCAGTACGAACGATTGAAAAAACAGATGTTCACGCGGTCGCGGCGCCGGTCTTCACTCGTTCCGCCTTGTACCACTCGATCGTCCGCACCAGCCCGGCACGGAAATCGGTCGTCGCCGTGAATCCGAATCCTCGCGCACGGGAGACGTCGAGGCTGCGCCGCGGCTGTCCGTCGGGCTTGGTGGGATCGAAGACGAGCCGGCCCTTGAACCCCGAGAGATCCGCGATCAGCCCGGCGAGATCGCGGATGCTGATTTCGAATCCCGCGCCGAGATTCACGGGCTCCGGCGCATCGTAGGTTTCCGTCGCGAGGACAATGCCCTCCGCGCAGTCGTCGACGTACAGGAACTCACGCGTCGCGTTGCCGGTGCCCCAGCAGACGACTTCGTCGTGCCCGAGCTCGCTCGCTTCGAGGAACTTCCGGATCAGCGCGGGGATGACGTGCGAAGACGAGGGGTCGAAGTTGTCGTGCGGGCCGTACAGATTCACCGGCAGCAGGTGAATGGCGTCGAACCCGTACTGCTCGCGGTACGCCTGGCCCTGCACGAGCAGCATCTTCTTCGCGATGCCGTACGGCGCGTTGGTCTCTTCGGGATAGCCGTTCCACAGATCGCGCTCGAGAAACGGGATCGGCGCGAGCTTGGGGTACGCGCAGATCGTACCCACGCCGACGAACTTCTCCACTCCCGCGACCCTCGCCTGCTCCATCGTCAGCGCGCCCATCATGACGTTCTGGTAGAAGAACATCCCCGGCGATTCGCGGTTCGCGCCGATGCCGCCGACCACGGCGGCCAGATGAATGACGACGTTCGGCGCCGTTTCCCGGAACAGCCGCTTCACGTCGGCTTCGCGCGTGAGATCGTGCTGCGCCTTCCGAACGACGACCACGTCGCGGCATCCGTGACGGCGCAGGGCGCCGACGACGTGGCGGCCGAGAAATCCGCTGCCGCCGGTGACGAGCACGCGTTTCGAGGAGAGCTTCATGACCGCGCCAGCGTGTGACGGCCCATCACGAGCACGTCCATGTGCGTCCGCAGGAAACAGTCGAGCGCCTCCTCCGGCTTGAGGACGATGGGCTCGTTCTCGTTGAACGACGTATTCAGCAGCATCGGCACGCCGCTGAT
>DATNBT010000307.1:0-5616 GCA_035571855.1 Vicinamibacterales bacterium | reverse complement strand
GTTCCGGGACGAGGTGGTGCTCTGCGGCGCGCTCGGCGCGGAGAACCCGGCGCAGATTTCGTCCATTGCGCTGCGCATCGACGACGTGCGTACGGTCGCCGTCGTCGTGACCGACCTGACGCACGAGCGTGTCGAGCGCGGCCTGCGCGAGTCGAGCCGGCTGAAAGACGAGTTCCTCGCCACGCTGTCGCACGAGCTGCGGACGCCGCTCAACGTGATCCTCGGATGGACGCGGATGCTGCTCGCCGATCACCTGCCCGAGACGTCGCGCCGGCACGCGCTGGAGCTGATCGACCAGAACGCCCACGTCCAGGCGCAGCTCGTGAACGATCTCGTCGACATGTCGCGCATGAGCACGGGCAAGCTGCGGCTCGATCTCGAGCCGATGCCGATCGTGCCCGCCCTCGAGGCCGCGCTCGAGAGCATCAGGCCGTCGGCGCTGATGAAGGGGCTCGCGATCGAGACCGAGTTCGACGTCCACGACATCAACGTCGTGGCCGACGAGACGCGGCTGCAGCAGGTCCTCTGGAACCTGCTGTCCAACGCCGTGAAGTTCACGCCGGGCGGCGGACGCATCACGGTGGCGGCGAACGGAGACGGCGAGTTCGTGCGGATTCGCGTGTCCGACACCGGCATCGGCATCGACCGGGCGTTCATGCCGCACGTGTTCGATCGGTTCAGGCAGGCCGACAGCGGGCGCACGCGCAACTACGGCGGACTCGGGCTGGGCCTGGCGATCGTCCACGATCTCGTCCGCCTGCACGGCGGCGAGGCGCGGGTGGAGAGCGACGGCATCGGGCGGGGCGCGGCGTTCACCGTCACGCTGCGCATCAGCACGGTCGCGCCGAATCCCGTCGAACGCCGCAGCGCGACCCGCCAGACCGCGAGCCTCGCGGGGATCACCGTGATGCTGCTCGAAGATCACGACGACAGCCGCGAGCTCTTCTCGCAGGCGCTGAAGAGCGCGGGCGCCGCCGTCATCGGCTTCACGCGGGCCGAAGACGCGTTCGGCGCGCTCGACAGCGTGCGGCCGTCGGTCGTGATCGCGGACATCGGCCTGCCGGGACAGGACGGCTATACGTTCATCCGCCGCGTGCGGTCGCATTCGACGCCGGCCATCCGCAACGTGCCCGCGATCGCCGTGACGGCGTATGCGACCGCGTCCGATCGCGAGGAAGCCATCGCGTCCGGCTTCCAGGAGCACCTCGCCAAGCCGATCGATCCGGCGCAGCTCGTGGAATGCATCCACGTCGTGCTGCGCAGGACGCGCGCTAGGACAGAGGCTTCAGCTCCGGCTGGACGCCGTCGGGCATCGGATAGCGGTCGACGTTGAGCAGCATCGACACCATCTGATACCAGCTCATCACGCCCATCAGATCGACGACGCCCTTTTCGCCGAACGCGTTCTTCGCGGCCGCGAACGTCGCGTCGCTCGCGTGCTTGGTGTTCAGGACTTCCGTGCAGAAGTTGTAGACGGCCTCTTCGTTCCCGGACATGCCCTGCGGGCGGCGTCCGTTCTGAATCGCGTCGACGATCGCCGGGCTCAGCCCGGCGTCGAGCGCGGCGCGCTTGTGCGCGTACCACTCGTACTGCGCGGTCCAGTAGCGGCCGGTGATGATGATCGCCATCTCGTTCAGCTTGCGCGGCATGTCCTTGTTGAAGCGCATCGACGCGCCGAACTTCTGCGCGATGTTGCCCATCTCTGGGCTGCGCAGCAGGACGTTGAAGGGCCCGTTCGCGCCCGAGCGCGGGCCGGCGACCAGGTCTTCGACCATCCTGCGCTGCTCGGGGTTCATCTGGTCCCACGTGAGCGGCTTGAACCGGTCGCCGCGGAACTGAATCGACTTCGGATCCGGCTTCGCGGGCGCCTGCGCCGCGAGCACCGCCGACAGAAGCACCGTGATGACGATCTTCATTTGGTTGTCTCCTTCGAATCCTCTCGCTGCCAGGACGGGCTACTTTAATCGACTCCCGGACGTCGTGCGCGGCGACGGGAATTTCAGCGCGTGATGCGCCGGCGTCGGATAGTTCACCTTGGAGGGCCGTCCGTCGGCTTCCAGCCGGCGATGCGCGTCCTCCCATGCCGGCAGCGCCTCGTCGTCCTGCGTCCAGTGGACGAGCGACGCTTCGTCGCACCAGTTCAGCAGCTTGCGCATGATCGGGCCATGAGGCGCCGCGCGCATGAACTCCCGCATCGCCGCTTCCGACGTCCAGCTCGTGGCCGTCCAGAAGGCGAGGTTCCGGTCGTTCAGCAGCGCGACATGCAGGTTGCCGTCGGCGGCCGCCGCCTGCTTCGCCACGCGCAGCGACGCCGTGAAGAACTGCGGCAGAAACCACCAGCGGCGAATCCGCAAGCGCGTTATCGAGATGACAGCCATTTCTCGGCAGACCTGGAGGTCCGCGCTAGGACAGCAACTGCAGCAACGCGGACGACATCGCGTCCGGCTTTTCGCGGGGCAGGAAGTGTCCCGCGCCGGCGACGATGCGGCGGTCGACGAGCTTCGGAAACTGCGCGCGATCGCCGGTGTCGTTCGGCGAGGGGCGCGCCAGGCCGTCGTCCGCCCCATATAAAAGGATGCAGGGAACGTCGATCTTCGGCCGCTGCCCGAGCTGATGTTCGACGGCGTCGAACCGCGGGTCGCCTTTCGCGTTCAGATTGCGATGACGATACGAATGGATGACGCAGTCGACGAAGTCGGGGTTGTCGAAGGACGGCGCGGTTTTCTCGTAGTCGGCGTCCGTGAACTTCCACGTCGGCGACCACTGCTGCCACAGCAGCCGGCAGAGCGCCTTGCGATTCTGCGCGAGGCCGGCGCGTCCGCGTTCCGTGTTGAAGTAATACATGTACCAGAACGCCGCTTCGACCTGCGGCGCCGCCGGGCGCGGAGTCGAGAAGACATCCTGGATCGAGTAGCCGGCGACGAAGACGCCCGCGCGCACGCGATCCGGATGAAGCGCCGCGGCGATCTGCGCCGCGCGGCCGCCCCAGTCGTAGCCGGCGACGGCGAATCGCGGCAGCTTGAGCGCGTCCGCGAAGTCGATGACGTCCTGGCCGATCGCCGCCTGCTCGGCCATGCGAGGCTCGTTCGGATTCCTGAAGTGCGTACGGCCGTAGCCACGGAGATAGGGCACGAGCACACGATGGCCCGCGCGCGCGAGCGGCGGCGCGACGTCGTCGTACGCATGCACGTCGTCCGGGAAGCCGTGAAGAAGAATGACGGGGAAGCCGTTCGACGGTCCGCTCTCGACGTAGCCGACGTCGAGCGTCGGCGTCTGGACGGAACGCTCGCTCGAACCCTGCCCGAACCCGCCCGCCATCGCCATCCCGGAGACTTTGACGAACTCGCGACGGGTGATCACTTCGCCAGCTCGTTGCGAACCACTTGTCCGCCTTTCATCACGAACTTCACGCGCTCCATCTCGGTGACGTCGCCGAGCGGGTTACCGCTCACCGCGATCACGTCGGCGTACTTGCCCTTCTCGAGGCTGCCGACGCGGTCCGACCATCCGTAGTTGAGCACGTTCGCCGCCGTGAGGAACGCGGTCTGCAGCGCCTGCGCCGGCGTCATGCCCCACTTCACGAAGTACGAGAACTGATTCGCCTGCTTCCCGTGCGGGTAGCGCTCGGGCACGGCGCCGCTGCCGAAGGGCGAGGGCACGCCGGCGGCGAGGAGCTTCCTGAACGTCATCTCGCCCATCGCGAGCCGCGAGATCTTGCCGCCGGTGATCTTCCGGTCTTCCGCGTCGAGGCCGATGAGGTCGTCGATCGTCTCCATCACGGGGAGCTTCTTCCGGACGATCTCCTTCAGCAGCGCGTCATCTTTGTAGAGCTCGAGCATGTGCATCGGGAGATCGACGCCCGCCTCGACGCAGCTGCGCATCCCTTCGCCGCCGTACGTGTGACAGGCGACCTTCAGTCCCATCCGGTGCGATTCTTCGACGATCGCCTGGACTTCTTCGAGCGTGAGCGAGGGAATCGCGACGAGCGAGCCGTCGGGACGGAACTCCCGGAGCTCGTCGCCGACGAAGTCCTGCGTCGTGTAGATCTTGGCCCAGTCGGTGCCGTGCAGCTTCAGCTCGCGGACGGCCGCGCGCGCGAGCCACGGGCCGTTGATGTTCTTGCCTTCGGTGTAGCCGCTGAACAGGCCGGGCGCCGTGTTCGGCGTCTGCGTCGACGCGCGCGGGTTGAGCGACTGTCCCGCGACCTGCATCCGCGGTCCGCGCACGAGCCCGCTGTTGATCGCGTTGCGGAGCTCGACGGTGCCGAATCCGCCGCGCGAGTCCATGTCGACGATCGTCGTGAAGCCGGCGTCGAGATCGCGCTGCGCGCTCTGGATCATCACGAACGTGTGGTGCTCGAACGACTCGTTCGGCACGTTGAGCGCAACGTGCACATGCGCGTCGATCATGCCCGGCAGCACGGTCGCGTTCGACAGGTCGATCACACGCGCGCCGGCGGGGAGGGCGACATTCGCACCGACGTCCGCAATCCGCTCGCCGCGAACGACGATCGTCTGGTTGGTCAGCAGCGTCCCCGTCCGCGCGTCGAACATACGTCCCGCACGGATCGCCGTGACCTGTTCCTGTGCCGACAGAACCGCGAACCCCAGGAACCCCAGGAACCCCAGGAACCCCGCGAACCCCGCGAACCGTGAGAACCCCGCGAACCTCTTAAACATCATCCCGTCCTATGTTCACGATGAAATACCGCGCCGTTGTCGTCCCGACGTTCTTCGCATTGTGGAGTTCATTCGAGCCGATCACGCCGACGTCGCCCGGACCGAGACGGTACGGCTTGCCGGCGATCGTCAGCTCCATCACGCCCTCGCGAATCAGCATCATCTCCTCGCGCAGGTGCTGATGGGGCGGGTGATTCACCTCGCCGGGCGCGATGTCGCTCTGGTGCGACTCGATCTTGAAACCTGTATGGGTTTTCGCCGTGAACATCCGGCGCTGCTTGTTCCTGCCGGTGACGGCCACGGGAATCTCGTCGAACCCGAATCGCTCCGTCTTCATCACGGGCAGGTGTTCGACGTCGTTGGTTGCCGGCGCAGCCTGCGCGGCCAGCAGCGAAGGGAAGAGCAGGCCGAAATCCCGGCGCGAGAACGTCATGGCTCCCTCCTTATTCGGATCCGTCGGCGCGCGTGATGGTAATGCTCCGCTCCTCGCCGCGTCCAGTCACGCGCACACGCCACGGGTTGCAGCAGACTTCGCAGTCCTGGACGAACGTGCCGCGGACGTCGGGCTCGACGTAGATCTCGACCTGCTCGCCGCAGTAGGGACAGGTGACGAAGAACTCGGAAGTGAACTCATCCATCTGCCGGGATTCCGTGAGGCGTCAGAGTGTATCCTTAATTAAATGTTCGCAGTTGCTCTTGCCGCGTTGCTTGCGGGCGCCAGCCTGCAGCCGGCCGGCTGGGACCAGGACCTCCGGCTTCCTGAAGCCGTCGACCGGAACCCCGATCCCCACATCGTCGAGATCGATCTGGACGCGCGCATCGCGCACGTCGAAGTCGCGCCGGGGATTGCCACCGACGCGTGGACGTACAACGGCGGCCTTCCCGGCCCGCTGATCCGGGTCCGCGTCGGCGATCGCCTCATCGTCCACTTCACGAA
>DATNBT010000306.1:0-4706 GCA_035571855.1 Vicinamibacterales bacterium | reverse complement strand
ACGGCACGCTCCTCTGGAAGAAGCAGTGGACGCCGAAAGCGATCTATCTCGATTTCGGGACGGCCTCGTCGCCGACCGTGGCCGACGGACGCGTCTACCTGCTCCAGGACAACGAAGAGCAGCCGTCGATCGCCGCGCTCGACGCGAAGACCGGCGCGGAGATCTGGCGCACGCCCCGCTCGGGCAGCGGCTTTCCGCTGAAGTCGTCGTGGATGACGCCGTTCGTCTGGAAGAACCCGCTGCGCACCGAGATCGTCACCACGGGCCACGGCGCCGTGATCGCCTACGACCTGCAGGGGAAGGAGCTGTGGCGGGCCAACCGCATGTCGATGCCGACCGCGTCGCCGTTCGCGGTGGACGGGCTCCTCTACGTCGGCACGGGATCGCAGGGCGACGCGAACCGGCCGTTCCTCGCGGTCAAGCCCGGCGCGAGCGGCGACATCACTCTGAAGCCTGGCGAGACCAGCAACGCGTTCATCGCGTGGTCGCAGCCGCGCGCATCCGGGTATACGCCGTCGGCGATCGTTCACGACGGGCGCGCCTACGTCGTCCACGACACCGGCATCATGACCGTGCTCGACGCGAAGACGGGGAAGCAGATCTACAAGGTGCGGGTCGGCGGCGGCGGGCAGACGTTCTCGGCCTCGCCGGTCGCGGCGGGCGGCCGCGTGTTCCTGTTGACGGAGGAGGGCACGACGTTCGTGCTCGAGTCGGGTCCGGAATACAAGGAGATCGCGCGCAACGATCTCAACGAGATGTCGCTCGCATCGCCCGCGGTGGCGGGCGACGCGATCTACATCCGCACCGAGTCGAAGCTTTACAAGATCGCGAACTGATCCAGAACCTCGTTTGACCTCCGCGTCGATCACGCGGAGCCACAATCTGATCAATGATACGGGCAACTCTGCCGCGCATCAGGCGGCAAAGATTGACCCTATTCGAGCTACTATTGACGGTAGTGGGTCCGATGGCCGTACCCGGGGTGACCGCCGCGTGATCGTTTTTCCCAACATCTGTCCCCATTGCTCTTCGCCGGACGCGCGGCGTGTGATCCCGCAGAGTCCGGAAGTGGAGACGTTTCACTGCGACCGCTGCGGCCACGAGTGGAGCACGCCGGCACCGGCGCCGATGCGCCCGGTGCCGCCCGAGTCGCTGCCGCGGCACTGGTTCCGCCGCGCCAAGAAGTAGCTACTTCGTTCCGATCGCCATGATCTCTCCCTGCGTCCGCAGCAGGAGCCGGCCTTCCGAGATCGCCGGCGTGGCCAGCACCGGGGTCGACATCTCGTTCATCGCGATCACTTTGTATTCGGGGCCGGCGGCGAGCACGAACACCTGGCCGTCCTCGCTCGCGATGTAGACCCTGCCGTCGTTGGCGACCGGCGACGCGGTGAACGCCGACGTCGCGCCCGCCAGGCGCGCTTCATATTTCTTCTCGCCGCTCTTCGCGTCGAACACGTTGAGCACGCCGTTGTAGCGGACGATGTAGACCAGGCCGCGGTAGACGAGCGGCGTGCACATGTAGCCGCCGCTGCGCGGCGCGGTCCAGACGACGTGATCGTTGCTCGTCGCGTCGGCCTTGAGGCTGATGTCGCCGCTGGCGGTTTCCCTGATCGCGTAGACCGGCGACTGCGGGCCGTGCGCGTTGGTGATGTAGACGAGGCCGTCGCTCACCACCGGCGTCGGCACCGGGATGTCGCCGCCACCCGAGAGCGTCCAGATTTCCTTGCCGGTCTTGAAGTCGTAGGCGCCGACGTGGCGCATGCCGTTGACGAGGATCTGCGTCTGGCCGTTGACCGTGTGGATCGTCGGCGTGCTCCACGTCGGCACGTCGGTGCGCGCGACGCGCCAGACCTCGCGCCCGTCCTTCGCGTCGAACATGGCGAGGAACGAGTCCTTCTGCACGTCCGCCTGCAGGATCACCATGCCGTCGTGCAGGATCGGCGAGCTGCCGGTCTCCCACTGCGCCGCCGGCACCATGTAGAAGCCGGCGTCGAGCACGCCGAGGTCTTTCTTCCACAGCAGCTTGCCCTTCATGTCGAAGGCGTAGAGCCCTTCGGAGCCGAAGAACGCGATGACGCGCTCGCCGTCGGTCGCGAGCGTCGAGCTGGCGTGGGTCGACTTCATGTGCCGCTTGATCTTCGGCACGCCGGTGTAGGCGGTCTGCTGCCACGTGATCGCGCCGGTCTTCTTGTCGATGGCGTAGACGCGCCACTCGTGCGAGGTGTCGTCCTGCACCGGCGTGATGTCGCCGTAGAGGCCGACCTTCAGCCCGGAGTCGGCCTTTCCGGAGATCGCCGTGGAGACGAAGACCTCGTCACCCCAGACGACCGGGCTCGACAGGCCGAGCCCCGGAATGGCGGTCTTCCACAGGACGTTCGTCTTGTCGGCGGCATTCCAGGTCGTCGGCAGGGAGAAGCCTTCCGCGATCCCGGAGGCCGCGATGCCGCGGAACTGGGGCCAGTCGACGCCCGGTTTCGGCGCGCGCGTGGCGGCGGTCAGCGAAAGAGTCGAAAGCAGGGCAGCGGCGGCAATGGTGGCGGACAGATGGCGCATGGCAACCTCGTGCAGATGCGCAGATGTTAGCCGATCGGCTGCGTGTCGAAACGCCCGCGGGGACGACCCGTGGGATGACGTGCGGAGGTTAGTCGAGGTACGCGGAGCCCTCGAGCCAGGACTGCTCGGGGTAGTAGGCGAAGAGAAGTCCGCCGCCCTTGACGGCGTTGATCAGCGAGCTGGCGATTTCCGGGCGCACCGCGGGGCATCCGAGGCTGCGCCCGAGGCGCCCCTGGGCGCGGGCCGTTGCGGGATTCACGTAGTCGGCGCCGTGAATCACGATGGCGCGTTCGCGGGCGCGGTCGTTGATGCCGCGCTCGAGGCCGTCGAGGCGCAGCGACAGGCCGTGCTTGCCGATGTAAGCCTCGCCGGTCCGGAACAGCCCCAGGCTGGAGCGATTGCTCTCGGGGACGTTGGAGAACTGCGTCGCCAGGTTCTCGCCGCTGCCGCGGCCGTGCGCCACGTAGTCGTGGAAGAGCAGCTCGCGGGTGCGGAGGTCGTAGACCCAGAGCCGCTTCTCGGTGGACGGCTTCGAGAAGTCGATCACCGTCAGCGTCTGCGGCCCGGCCACGTCGCCGCGCGTCACCGCACGTGACGCGGCTTCGAGCGCCAGCGCGAAGACCGTCGACTGCAACCCGCCGAGCTCGGCACCGGTCCACGAGGCGGCGTCGAAGGCGGCCGAGCTCGCGCGCGCCGCGACCTCAGCCGTACCGGCGGCGCCGGCCGCCGCGGCCACCGTTCCATCCGTGGTGGCGAAGGTGGGAACCACTCCGGCGACAATGCCGACGAAGAGGCACACAGCGGCCACACGAAGACCGACTCTGAAATTGTTGAGCATGCTTGAGTTGAGTGATCCGTGGGAGGTTCCCGCGGAACAGTTGTCATGATAGCAGCGCGTGAAGCCGCACTCAAGCTGAGCGGTACCAAAGCGATGCGGCCGTCATCCCAAACTGGCTCTGCGGGGCCGGTTTCGGTATAATCGATGGTTCCAGCCGGTCATAACACCTCTTCGTGCGGAAGTGGCGGAACTGGCAGACGCGCAAGCCTCAGGAGCTTGTTGCCGCAAGGCAGTGGAGGTTCAAATCCTCTCTTCCGCACCAATTTTGGATCGTCGGGGCCCCCTGCACCCCGACTAGCTCACTTCACTACCCTCGCGCTTCGCCGCTCGCTCCGTTCCGTTCGCCGTCCTTCGCTCACGCTTGCCAACGACCTGCGTAAGCCTCAGTTGGCAAGCCAACCGAAGGCGTCACTGTGCTGACCTCACAATCTGAATGGCGTTAATCGGCGCGCGAAGTGTCGCATTCGTGCTCGACGCAGGCGTCGCTGTGAGCGTGAAGCCCTCACCAGTGATGCTGAACTTCAGGTAGTTCCCCGCGGCGCTGGCCGCGGTCGCCTCCGAGAAATTGCCCGCGAAATTGGTGTCCGCCTGATCCGCGAGGTTGATCGTGACCGGCGTGATCCCCGTTCCCGCGATTCGATACGCGGCCGTTCGAGTGTAGGCGCGGTTGTCGCCGTCCACGTAGACGTAGACGTCGTACGCACCCGGCGCGAGGCCGGCGACGGTGACGGTCGTCACGCTGGAGCTGCTCGTGTCCAGGTATCCCTTCATCAGCCGCGCGTTGCCCGGCTGATCCGCGATGGGCGTCATCCAGCCGTTGTTCGCCGTCCAGGTGACGCTCGCGCTCGTCGCCGCGCCGGCATCGTCGGTGAGCGCGAACGGCAACGTGCTGACCGCGCCGGCAACGTTGTTCCAGTTCGCTGCCGGGACGACACCAGCCCGCTCGGCCGCGTCCATGAGAAGGGTGCTCGTTCCCATGAACTTGATGCCGATCGTTGACGGCGCCACCGGTGGCGTGGCCGCGGGCACGATCTGAATGCCGTTCACGGGCGCGCGACGTGTCGCCGTGGTGGCGGCGGTCGGCGTGGCGGTCAACGTGAAGCCGGTCGCGGTGATGGTGAACCGGACGTAGTTGCCGGCGGAACCATCGGCACGTGTGAAGGCCGTGTCGAAGTTCGTGTTCGCGGGATCGGTCAGGCTGACCGTCGTTGTCGTGATGCCCGCGCCGCTGATCGTGTAGGCCGCCGATCTGTCGTACGGCTTGTTGTCGCCGTCCGCGTAGACGTAGACGTCGTACAACCTCGACGCGAGCCCG
>DATNBT010000305.1:0-3611 GCA_035571855.1 Vicinamibacterales bacterium | reverse complement strand
GTGCTGCGTCTGCCGGTGCAGCCCTCGCGCGGCAACTTCTACGAGGCGAGCGCCGCGAAGGCGCTGTCGCACGCCGCCCGGATCGACGTCACGTACTTCGAGCGCCACATGTCGGATTTCGCTGACGACGACGTGCTGCTCAATACCGGCGTCAGCTTTCCGATTGCGTTCTCGAGCGCGGAGGTTCGCGGGACCGAAGTCACGTTCGACGTGCCGCACTGGAAGCGGCTGTCGGCGTCGGCGAGCTACGGCTGGCAGCGCGGGACAGGCCGGCTGCCGATCACCGGCGGTCTGTTCCTCGGCGACGAAGCGACGTCGCTGCTGACGTCGACGACCGAGTTCCCGATTACGCAGGATCAGCGGCAGACGATCCGCGGCCGGGCCGCGTGGCAGGCGGCCGAGGCGCTGTGGACGGCCGTCGCCGCGTCGTACGGCAGCGGTCTGCCGGTCGAATTCGACGGCACCCGTGCCGACGCGCTCGCGCAGTACGGCCAGCGCATCGTCGATCGCGTGGATTTCGACAACGGACGCGTCCGGCCGTCGCTGTCGCTCGACGCAGCCGTGGGCGTGGTGATTGCGAAGTCAGGCGCGCGCCGGCTGACCGTTCAGGCCGACGTGCGTAACCTCACCGACCGCCTGAACGTCATCAACTTCGCGGGCCTGTTCTCCGGCACCGCGATCGCGACGCCGAGATCCGTGGCCGTGCGCCTCCGCGCGGACTGGTAATGATGCGGCTGCTCATCTTCGTCCACCGCTGGCTGGGCGTCCTGCTGTGCCTCTTCTTCCTGCTGTGGTTCCCGTCGGGCTTCGTGATGATGTACTGGGACTATCCCAGCGTCACGCCCGCGCTCCGCTTCTCGCATCTCGCGGCGCTCGATCCGGCGACGATCAGAATCTCTCCCGCTGAAGCGGCGGCGAAGGTGCGGTTCGACGGACGCGGTCCGATCCGCTTGACCACGTTCGCGGGGCGGCCGATCTACCGGCTCGGCGGCCGCGGCGAGGCGTCGGTCGTGTACGCCGACACGGGCGAGGAGCAGGTCGACATCACGCAGAACGACGTCGCGCGCATCGCGCAGATGTGGACGGGGCAGTCGCCGAAGACCGCGACGGTCGACGCGGTCGATCTCTCCGATCAGTGGACGCTGCAGAATCGCGTCGGCGATCTGCAGCCGCTCTGGAAGTTCTCGTGGCCGGACGGACAGCAGCTCTACGTGTCGGAAGGCATCGGCGACGTCATTCAATACACGACACGGGCGTCGCGGATCGGCGCCTACTTCGGCGCGATCCCGCACTGGCTCTACTTCACGCCCCTCCGCAGGAACGGGCCGCTCTGGAGCAGAGTCGTGATCTGGTCGTCGGGCATCGCGACGGGCGCGGCACTCCTCGGATTGCTGATCGCCGTCCTCGTGTTCTCGCCGTCGCGGCGCTATCGCTACGCCGGAGCGCCGGCGTCGATTCCGTACAGCGGCTGGAAGCGCTGGCACACCATCGCCGGCCTGCTCGTCGGCGTCGCCGCCGTGACGTGGGCGTTCAGCGGCCTGCTGTCGATGGAGCCGTTCCAGGCGCGCGAGGAGAGCGCCGACGCGCAGAAACTGCAGCGCGCGCTCGGCTCGCTGCGCGGGGTCGCTCCGCTCGAGCGATTCAGCAAGAGCCCGCAGGCGGCGATCGCGCAGTTACGCGGCCTGCGCGTGAAAGAGCTCGAATGGATCTCCATCGCCGGCGAGCCCGTCTACTTCGCGACGATGAGCCCCGGCGACACGCGGATCGTGCCGATGGGCGGCGCGCCGATGGCGACGCTCGATCCGCAGGCGCTCGCCGATCTCGTCGGCGACGGACTGAAGCCGTATCCCGGCGCGCGCGTGAGCGTCATGGCGCAGTACGATCGGTACTATCTCGATCGCAGGCGCGCGGCGCCGCTGCCGGTGCTGCGCGTGGAGCTGAACGACACGGACGGCACGAGGTTCTACGTCGATCCGAAATCCGCACGCGTCGTCGGCGGATACACGGCGCCGAACTTCCTGGAACGCTGGCTCTATCACGGCCTCCACTCGATGAATTTCCCGTGGCTCTACAATTACCGTCCGGCCTGGGACATCATCGTCATCGCGTTCATGGCCGGCGGTACTGCGCTCGCGTTCACGTCGCTGGTGCTCGCGTGGCAGGTGCTCGGACGGAAGCTGAGGGTGATCAATGGCTAGGCGAATCACGATTGGAACGTTTAGTGCTGTGGTGATCTGGTGTGCGGCGCTGTTCGCTCAAGCGCCTGCGTCGAAGCCCGACGCGAATCTACTGCAGTTGATGCGCGGCACCCTATATCCGGCGTCGAACGTGCTGTTTGCCGCGCAGGAAGATCCCTCGAAGCAGCCGAAGCCGGCCGACGCATCGACCTCGCCCAATCCGCTGACGACGACGTACGGCGGGTGGACGGCCGTCGAGAACGCGGGCCTCGCGATTGCGGAGACGTCACGGCTGCTGCTGATTCCCGGGCGCGTCTGCTCGAACGGCCGGCCCGCCCCAGTCTCCAGCGCAGACTGGATCAAGTACACCGCCGACCTTCGCAAGGCCGGCCTCGCCGCGTATCAGGCGGCGAAGAAGAAAAGCACCGACGCGATGGGCGACGTCTCCGGGACCGTCTCCGACGCCTGCCAGGCGTGCCACGACAAGTACCGCGAGAAGAAAGGCGGAGAGAAGGATCGATGCCTGCCCTAAGCCGCACGTCCTTCGTCGTTGTGGCCGCGGTACTGGCTGCGTCCTGCTCGTCGTCGAAGCCGGCGGCGCCCGCGCCGCAGGCCGCACCCGCAGCGCCGCTGATGACACCGGTCGTGTCGGTGAAGGAGCTGATGCGCTTCGACATCGACCCGGCGTCGGACTTCATCTTCGACGCCGTGCAGTACGACGCGACGACCAAAGGCGTCAGCGACATCTACCCGAAGACCGATGAAGACTGGGAGAAGGTCAAGATCGGCGCGGTGTCGCTGGCTGAAAACATCTACCTGCTGAAGATCAAGCGTCCGTGGGCGCCGAAGGGCGACGTCAACAACAGCACGGGACCCAATCCGCCGGAGCTCTCGCCCGATCAGATTCAGGCGAAGTACGACAAGGATCCGGTCCTCTGGGACGCGAAGATCGAAGGGCTGCGCAACGCCGCGAAAGAGATCATGGACATCGCCGATCGCCGCGACGTGAAGGCGCTCTTCGAAGCCAGCGCGGACGTCGACATGGCGTGCGAGAACTGCCACCTGGAGTACTGGTATCCGGGCGATCGCGCCGACGTCGAGAACGACAAGAAGCAGCGCGCGCGGATCGATCCGTCGGCGAAGCGGCCGGCCCGCAAGGGACGCTGAGGTATACTGCCGGAGATGTCCCGCCTGATGCGCATGCTGGCACTTGTCGCCGCGACGGCGTTCAGCGTGTCGCTGTCGCTCTCCTGCGTCGAAGCGGCGTTCTCGACGGCCGCCTCGCAGATGGCGTGCTGCAAGGACGGCGAGCTGAGCTGCGCGCCGACGGGGAGCTCCGCCGACTGCTGCAGGACGACGGTCACGCGATCGCAGCCCGCGCCGTCGGCGATCAAGATCGACACGGCGCATGCGTTGTCCGTCGTCGCCGCGATC
>DATNBT010000304.1:0-5097 GCA_035571855.1 Vicinamibacterales bacterium | reverse complement strand
GATCGACCGCCGGCGCGCACGGCAGTCGCCGCACTACATCCTCGGGCTCAACTTCCTCGTCAGCAACCAGATCGATCTGGCGATCGAGGAGCTCGCGCGGGCCGCGAGCCTCGACGCCGACGCGCTCGAAGTGCACATGATCCTCGGCAACCTGTATCGGGAGAAGGGACAGGTCGGCAAGGCCATCACGGTGCATCAGGCGCTGCTCCAGCGGCCGAACCTCAACAAGCTGGAGCATGCCTACGTACTCCTCTGCATCGGCCTCGACTACAAGCGCGGCGGCTTCGTCGACCGCGCGCTCGAGGCGTTCAACGAGGTGCTCCGGCTCGATCCGAACAACAGCTACGCGCTCATCAACCTGCAGAAGATGCAGGAAGAACAGCACCAGTGGACCGACGCGTACGACACACGCCAGCGCCTGGCGAAGCTGACCGACGGCGAGTCGAAGAACGAGTCGATTCTCGCGTTCATCGAGAACGAGATCGGCCTCGAAGCGATGCGGCGGAAAGACTACGCGGAGGCGATCAAGCGGTTCGAAGGCGCGATCGACCTGGACGCTCGCGCCGTTCCGGCGTATCTGAATCTCGGCGACGTGCGCCTCGCGCAAGGCAGCGAGCAGGACGCCGTGGAGATCTGGGAACGCGTGGTGAGCGTCGCGCCCGACCGCGCGTATCTCGCGTTCGATCGCCTCGAAAAAGTCGCGGTGAAGGCCGGCGCACCGGACCGGTTCACGAAGCTGTGCCGCCGGCTGATCGATGACAACCCGCAGGACTGGCGCGCACGGCTGGCGCTTTCACGGCATCTCGCCGCCGCGGGCCAGGCACAGGATGCCCTGGAGCTGCTCTTTGCCGCGCTGGTCCAGAACCCGCACGCCCTCAGCATCCACCAGGCCATCTGGCGCGCCCTCGGGCAGCTGCGGTATCCGGCGTCGCTCGTCGATCACTACAGCGATCTCACGCAGCATGCGGTCTTCTATCTCGATCCCCACGTGTGCCTGCGCTGCCGTTACCGCAGCACCGAGCTGCTGTGGCAGTGTCCCCACTGCCACGACTGGAATACGTTCGTCGAGGAGCGGATCGCGCCCGCGCAGGATCCGACCGAAGTCGAAGTCTGACGGAACGCTCCCCCGGGCGCGAGCCTGGATTTAACGGAGCTTCGCCAGGTTGCCGGCGAGCAGCGCGTCCTCCCGGGCGGCGCCATAGGCCTTCGCGAAGTGCCTCTCGTTTTCAGGGGAGCGTGAGATCAGCCCGAGCGCGAATTCGATGCCCGCATCCTCGGGTCTGAGAGCCGCGCTCTTCTCAATCAACGCGCGGCCGCTCGCTGCGTCGGTCAGGCCCGCGAGCACTCCGTCGAGCCCCCGGAGCTGCTTGTCGTAGCGGCCGGCCTGCTCGAGTTCGTTCAACGCTTCAGTGACGTATCCGGCATCGAACAACGCGAGCGCGTCGCCCGATTTGGCGCGCGTGATGACGAAGGCGAGCAGGTCACGTGCGACCGCGCGATCGCGTGACGAGTAAATCGCGGCGCGACGCAGCGTCTCCATTCGCACGATTGTCGGCGTCTCCGGCGTGAGGACCTTGTCCACATCCGCGACGACATGCGCGAAGTCGTAATCGTCGCGCATCGCGAGGTAGTTGTTCGTCTCCCCCCACGGCAGCGACTTCGCCGTGCCGATGTCGAACGGGTGGCAGACAAACGGCGGGCCGGCGAGCGCGGGCACCGCGAGCGCGAGCATCGTGAGCACGACCGATGTGATGACGGCCTTCTTCATGGCTCCCTCCATTGCTGACTCCATTTCCGCCACAGAGACGTCGACCCGAGTCCGAGCGCGTCCCACCACGCATCGAGCATCTGCCTGTCGCCCGCGCGGATGCCGTCGCGCGTGACCCCGGCGGGCGGTGCGACGAACGCCGCGAGGCGATCGAACACGCGATCGCGGTCCGCTGCAGGAACGCGCGACAGCAGATGCCAGAGCGTCACCTCGTCACGTTCCCCTGACTCGCCGAGCACCCGCGTCAGCGCACTCGCGGCATCGGCCGACCGCGGATTGAAATCGAGCGTGGCCAGCGCTTCGCGGTACTGCGGCGAGACGCGGTCGTTGTACGGCGTGCCCGGACCCACGCGCGGGCGCGTGGCACACGACGAGCCGGCCGGGATGAAGGACTCACGGTCGCGCCACTTGAAGCCGACCCACCCGACGAGCACGTTCACCAGCCCCGCGCCCTCATCGTCGACCGTCAGCGTGTACGAGCAGCCGAGATCGACGGCAAGCGTCGAGGGGGTCTCGACGAAGAACTGATTCGGCGGCGCCCAGATCGTCGCCCGCATCGTCCCCCGCGCGAGCTCGAGGCTGTGGTGCCCCGAGCGCGTGTTCAACAGACGGAGACGTGTATGGGGTTCGACGAGCAATTGGCCGATGTCCGCGACGTTGACGCTGGCGCGTTCACCGGCGCCGGTCTCGAGCCAGCTGCCGACCGACAGCGCCGACTGCCCCGCCCCGGTCGTCACCTGCCATGACGGCGCAGCCGGATGAACGCGGAACGCGAGCGTCAGGCCGCCGACGCCAATCACGAGCGTGGCCGCGAGCAACGCCGCGCCGATCCACCACGACGCACGCGACACGCGACGTTCGGTCGCCAGGCTGAGCGGCGGAGGCGGCACCGCCTGCGCGAACGGCCGGAGCAGTCGTTCGATCCGCTCGACGTCCGGATCCGGATCGCCGCTCCTGTCCCAGAGGTAGTCGTTCATGCGAGCTTCTCGCGAAGCAGTTTCATGCCGCGATGCAGGTTCACGCGCACCGATGCCGGCGTCAGTCCGGTGCGTTCGGCGATTTCAGCGCCCGTCATGCCTTCCACCAGCCGAAGCACGAGCGTCTCGCTGTAGGCCTCGGGCAGCAATGTGATCGCGTTGAGGATGGCCAGCGCTTCGAGCCGATCGGGGTCGGTCGGCGAGGGCACGTCGTTCACCAGCGTCTCGGTCGTCGGTTTCCGGCTGTGGTCGGTCGCACGGTGTCTCGCGATCGACGCGAGCCAGCCTCCGAACGCCGCCGGTTCGCGCAAGTCGATGAGCCGCTCGAGCGCCGTCACGAAGACGTCCTGCACCAGGTCATCCACCTCCGTCCCGGCGCCCCGCGCCAGGACGATGCCGTGCACCATCCGCGTAAAACGCCGATACAGCTCCGCAAAGGCGGCACGATCGCCCTGCTGAGCGCCGCGGACGAGGCGCGCAATCTCGTGATTGGCCGGGTCCGGCGGCATCGCGGTCTGTAGAAAGGACGGTTTCGGACGGGTTTTGTTAGCGCACGACTGCCGGCGAGTAGGCACCCGGCACAAGGATGCGCGGCTGGCTGCCGCCGTCGATGGCCGCGACCCAGATGTCCGCGCCGGTTGACGTCGGCAGGTGATACATCACGCGGCCGTCGTCGAGCCATTCGACCTGATCGTCCACGCTTCGCGTCTCGGTCGCGAGGAGCTTCTCCGTCATCGTCTGAAGATCGAGCACCGCAATCTGCCACCACCCTGCGGATCCGCCGAGGCGCTTCTTGAAGGCAATCCGGCGATTGTCCGGCGAGAGCGACGGGCACTCGACGCCGTCGTGAACTATCGACGCGGTTTTCGTCGTGACGCTGCCCCGGATCAGGTAGTTGTGGCCGGCGCTCGCCAGCGTGGCGAAAAACGTCCGGCCGTCGCGGGCGAAGGTCACGCCCCAGAAGTTGAAATCCGACGCTTTGAACGCCTTCCCGTCACGAGCGATCGCGACTTCCTCCAGGTTGTCGATGGCAATAGCGTTCGCCTGGAGATCGAACACTCGTGTCGACGTCGAGAACCCGTGCTCCGCGTACGAGTGGCCGTTCTCAAACAGCGTCGTCGCGGCGAATCGGCCGTCAGGCGAGATCCGAACGCGGCTGGGCACGCCGAACAGCGGAAACCGGTGTCCGGGCTCGAACCGGCTGTCGAAGGCGACGGCCCAGCGTCGCACGGGAAGATCGTTGGCCGTCGCCTCGGCGAGGCACAATCCTCGACCACCGGCGAAGTACACGCGCTCGCAGACAAGGGGCGTCACGTACGCAGGGCCCGCCGGATTCGACAGCGGCGCCAGCAGTACGTGCTTGAAGGAATCGCTTGCCGAGACGTCGACGAACATCAGGTATGGCCGCGCCGGCACTGACGGGAGATGCGTCGTCGATCGGGTCGGCGGGCTCGGCCGTGAACACGCGGCGGCCAGCACCAGGCACATGACGCCTACCGCCTGCCGCGTCATCTTCATTGAAGCAGCCTGCGGAGAACGTCCTGAACCTGGCCGTCGGTGTCGGCCGTGCTGCCGTCTGTCCTGATGACATAGTCGGCCCGCACGGTCTTCTCGCTGGTGGGCATCTGCGCGGCAAGGATCTGCCGCGCGCGCACGTCGGTCAATCCGCGAGCGACAAGACGCGCGAGCTGCGTCTCCGGCGTGCATGCCGTGACAATCACTTCGTCGAAGTCCTGCGCGTGGCCGCTTTCATAGAGGAGCGGGATCTCGACGACGGCGAGACGGTCGCCGGATCTGTCGAAGGCTCTCAGAGCGATCTCAATCGCGCGATAGACGGCCGGATGGACGATGGCTTCGAGATCACGGCGTGAGGCGTCGTCCGCGAACACGATCGATCCGAGCGCTGCACGATTGACCGAGCCGTCCGTGCCGAGGACGTCTGCGCCGAAACGCGCCGCAATCGCAGCCGTCGCTTCGGTGCCGGCGGCCGTCACGCCGTGCGCGATGTCGTCGGCGACGAGCACCGGCACACCGGCGCGGCGGAATTGATCGAGCACGTAGCTCTTGCCGGTCGCCGCGCCGCCGGTCAATGCGATTCTAAGCAAGTCCTGTCCGGGCCTGAGCCGCCCGAAGTGTATTCCGAAGCAGCAGTGCGATTGTCAGCGGACCGACGCCGCCCGGAACCGGCGTCAGCGCGCCGGCGACTTCCGCCACCTCCGGATGAACGTCGCCGACGATCATCGAGCCGCGCTTGTCGAACTGCGCGAGCCGCGCCGCGTCGCCCGGGAACATCTTCTCCACCGCGGCCTTCGAGTCGAGCCGGTTGATGCCGACGTCGATCACCGTCGCGCC
>DATNBT010000303.1:0-3243 GCA_035571855.1 Vicinamibacterales bacterium | reverse complement strand
TCGAGTGATTCTACTTTACGCGCGCTCGGCGCAGATCGTCACCGGCGATCCGAACGCCTTGAGCAGTCCCATCCGGTCGAGCCGGTCCTCGAGCCACGCGGTGAAGCGCCGCGATCCGATCGCGCGGTGAAACCACATCGGCAGCACGTACTGGCGGTGCACCGACCGCACGCGGAAGTGCGATCGCGCCAGCGCCCCGTCGACCTCGCGCCGCGACAGCACGCGGTAGGAATGCCGCCCCGTGAGCCGGCGCACGAGCGAATGAATCATCGCGGTGCTCGACGACGAGGGATAGTCGAAGATGACCAGCCGATCGGCGACGCGACAGGCCTCCGCCAGGCACTGCCGCCAGTCGCGCGCGTTCAGCAGCACGCCCGTGCAGACGACGACGTCGAAGGAGCGGGACTTGAAGTCGAGCGCGTGCGCGTCGCCGTTGAGGAAGTTGACCTTGACCATCTGGCCGGCGGCGCGGCGCTTCGCTTCGCCGAGCAGCACGTCGGACGAGTCGATCGCCGTCACGAACGCGGCGCCGGCGGCGAGCGTGATGGCCGTGCGGCCGAATCCGGTGCCGACGTCGAGGATGGTGCGCTCGTGGATGCGGCCGATCATGTTCGCGAGCACGCGCTTCTGCTCGGCTGCGACCATCGATCCGATCGGCCCGCTGAATCGTCGTTCTTCGAACGCGCGCGCGGCTTCGAGCTCGCCGAACGCAGCGGGATTTCGGGTGGGCACGCGCCGTGATTTTCGCATGAAACCGTAGTACAGTTACGCCGCTTTCCCACTGCCGAATGTCCTCGGACCAGCCCGACTCCACACGGCCATCGCTGACGCGGCGCCTCGTCATGCTCGCGGTGAAACTCGCCGTCAGCATCGCGCTGCTTGTCTGGCTGTTTTCGCGCGTCGACGTCTCGAAACTGTGGGCCAACGCGCGCCAGGCGTCTCCGGCGTGGATCGCGGCCGCGCTCGGCTTCTACACGCTGACGGTCGTCGCCAGCGTCTGGCGCTGGTGGCTGCTGCTCGAAGCGCAGGACGTCGACATGTCGTTCCGCACGCTGTTCGCCTCGCTGTCGGTCGCGTTGTTCTTCAACAACTTCCTCCCCAGCGGCATCGGCGGCGACTTCGTGCGCATCACCGACAGCGCGCGCGTCGCACGTTCGAAGACGCTCGCGGCGATTGTCGTCCTCGCCGATCGGACGATGGGCATGATGGCGCTCATCCTGATCGCCGCCATCGGCGTCACGTTCGTGACCGCCGGCGGACATACGTCGCTGCCCGTCTGGCCGTCGTGGCTGTGGCTGGGATTTTTCGCCGGCATGTCCGTCGGCGGCTTCATGGTCCTCATGCCGACCCACGTCGGCTGGCTCCTGCGTCCGCTCACGATTCTCCACCCCGAGTGGGTCTCCGGCCGCATCGGCAGCCTCACGATGGTGCTGCAGCGCTTCCGGAAGAACATCTGGGCCGTCGTCACCTGCTTCGGCGGCGCATTCCTGGTTCAGCTGCTCACCGTCGTCTTCGCATGGGCGACGGCGCACGCCCTCAAGATCCCCATCGGCGCCTTCGATCTCGCCATCGTCGTCCCGCTCGCCGGCGTCGTGCAGATGCTGCCGGTCTCAGTCAACGGCTTCGGCGTCCGCGAAGCGATGTATTCGGTGTACTTCACCCGCATCGGGCTGCCGATCGAATCCGCCATCCTGCTCTCGCTGACGACGACGGCGCTCGTCATGGTGTATTCGCTGACCGGCGCCGCCGTTTACGTCAGCCGCGGGCATCATTGATATAATTCCCCCCATGAAAACGCTGACGGCAGCCATCGCCATCACGCTCGTCGCCACGTCGGTCTTCGCGCATCACTCGCCCGTGATGTTCGACCGCTCGAAGAAGCAGACCATCACCGGCACGGTGAAGGAATTCGTCTGGACGAACCCGCACGCGTCGATTCAGGTCGAGGTGGTCAACGCGCAGGGCGGCACGGACGTCTGGGGCGTGGAGATGAACAGCCCGAACAACCTGGTGAAACAGGGCTGGAAGTCGACGATTCTCAAGGGCGGCGACAAAGTCAGCGTCGTCGGCAACCCCCTCCGCGAGGGCGACCAGCACGGCCTGCTGTTTCTGTCGATCAAGCTGCCCGACGGCCGTGTCCTCGGCGACAAATGGACCGAGGACATCGAGTCAAAGGGTGTGGTCGGGAAGTAAACTCCGATACAGTTCGAGTGTCTTGAGCGCCGTGTTTCGCCACGTATAGCGGGACGCGCGCTCGAGGCCAAGCGTCCGCAGTTCGCTCCTCTTCGCCTCGTCATCAGCCACTTCGACAATCGCTCGTTTCAGCGCCTCGTCGTCTCCCGGCGTGACGAGCCGCGCCGCGCCGGCCGCGATCTCCTCCACCGCCGGCGTGTTCGACGCGATGACCGGACAGCCGCACGCCATCGCCTCGAGGACCGGAAAGCCGAAGCCTTCGTAGAACGACGGATACACGAACGCGCGCGCGCCGGTATAGAGCGCGCGCAGGTCGTCGCGATCGACGTAACCGAGGAAGCGCACGCGATCGTTCAGGCCGTGTTCGTTGATATAGCGATGGACGTCGCTGTTCAACCAGCCTTCCGGTCCGACGATCACGATTTGCCGGCCTGAGGCCGCCCGTACGAGACCGAGAAGATTCTTCCGCGGTTCGATGCTGCCGACAAACAGAAGGTAATCGCCGGAGATATTGTGTTTCCGCCGCACGCGGTCAACCTCCGCGGCGTCAGCCGGGTGGAACGCCGGATCCGCCGCGTACGGAATCACGGCGATGCGATCGTCCTCGACCTTGTAGTACTTCTGCAGATCGCGCTTCGAGTTCTGCGAGGGCACGATGATCTTCGCCGCGTGCCGCGCCGCGCGCTCGACCTGCGCGACGCAGAAGGCGCGATTGGCCTCGGTGTGAAACTCCGGATGCGTCACGAAGCTCAGATCGTGAACGGCGACGACGAGCCTGCTGCGATCGAGGATCGGCGACGTGTAGCCCGTGCTGTGGACGATGTCGACGTCGCCGGCGGCTTTGTCCGGCGGCAGCGACATCCAGCGCTCCTGGATTCTGGCGAGCGGCGCGCTCTCCGTGCGCACGGAGAAGTTCGGCTGCGCGGGCGCGCGCGCGTCGCGGAAGTTCGACGGGAAGCATTCCCAGAAATACGGATAGAGCACGTACTCGTTGACGGGATCGACTTCGGCCAGCGCATTGACGAGGCTCGACGCATAGATACCGACGCC
>DATNBT010000302.1:0-7125 GCA_035571855.1 Vicinamibacterales bacterium | reverse complement strand
GCCGGCCGTCGGAGACGAGCGGATTCTGGTAGAAGAATTGATTGCCGGCAAGACTGACGCCGGACAGGTAGCCGTTGTAGAGCGTGCGCTCGAGCGCGTCGTAGGCCTCCGTTTTCTCGTCGCGCAGGAACAGGCGGTGATACCAGAGCATGCCGCCGATCGACGCGCAGGTCTCCGCGTACGCACGGTTCGGCAGCGCATACTCGGCGCCGAACGCCTCGGTGCGTCCGTCCGCGCCCAGGCCGCCGGTCACGTACATCTTCTTCTGCGTCACATCGTCGAACAGCGCGTCGACGACCTTGTCGAGGCCGTCGCCGAACAGCGTGGCGATGTCGGTCATCGCCGCGTACAGGTAGGTGGCGCGGACAGCGTGGCCGACCGCGGACGTCTGCTGACGCACCGGCGCCTGGTCCTGGCGATACGCGAGGTCGTTGTACATGAAGAAGCGGTTGCCCTGCTCGAACTGCGGGTGCTCGACGCTGTGCTTCTGGCCGCGCTCGTCGAGGAAGAACTTCGCGAGATCGAGATACGTCTGCTGTCCGGTCACGCGATAGAGCTTGACCAGCGCGAGCTCGACTTCCTCGTGGCCGGGCACGTCGCGGCGCTTGTCGGGGCCGAAGACGCCGGCCATCAGATCCGCGCTCTTGATCGCGACGTCGAGGAAGTTGCGCTTCCCCGTCGCGCTGTAGTGCGCGACGGCCGCCTCGATCATGTGCCCCTGGTCGTAGAGCTCGTGGCTGGTGTGCAGCCACGACCACCGCTCCGGCCCGGCGCCGGGCGCGGGATTGGCGGGATCCACAGAGCGCGGCGTATAGAGGTAGCCGTCGGGTTCCTGTGCCGCAGCGACGATGGCGATCAAATCGTCGACTTTCTTGTCGAGCTGAGGATCCGGATGCGTCGCCAGCGACCACGACGCCGCCTCGATGATCTTGTAGACGTCCGTGTCGTTGTAGCGCTGCCCCTGGTACGGGCCGCTCTTCCTCTTCGCGGCCTTGAGGAAGTTGTCGATCCGCCCCGTCAGCTCGTTCTGCTGCATGATGTGCGGGATCGTCACGGTCCGGTTGATCTCCCGCTTCGGCGCCCAGAACTTATCCGTGATCTTCACCGCGGTCAGCGGTACCGCCCTGATCGGATAGTCCTTCGCGGGCTTCGTCGTCGTCCGCGGGATGACGCTTACCTGCGCCACGAGCGCAAGCACCATGAGCATTCGCATTCACTCATTGTACGTCGCTGCGAATTGGCGAATGGCCGCGCTGAGATCTCGCGGAGAGAGCGGAAAGGAGGAGAGGCGGAGAGGAGCTGGACTTGCTGCATCTGATGCGTGCCCTCGAGCGTGCGAATTGGCTTTGGTTTGCGGCGCCGCGCTTCGCGCGGCGGGAACCTGGGCGAGAGCCGGACCACCTCGCGCACGGCGCGACCACTTCACTCCTGTCGATACGGCGGGGTGCCGTGCGGAAAGCTGTTCACGCGTCTGACGACGCCATCGAAGAAGCGGAGTGCGCCGAAGTTCAGCAGCAGACCGAGCGGATACCCGGTGATCGTCAGGTACGTGTCCATTTGCCGAAAGTGAATCGGCGCGAGTTGCGCGATCGCTTTCAGCTCGCCGACGATACATCCTTCGATCAGGTAATCAGCGATATACGCTTCGGGCACGACGATCGTCTCGTAGCACAGAGTGAGGGAGACGTTGCTGCGGAACGCCAGTTTGCTCTTCCTCAACTCATAGGCAAAGCACGGCGAGTAGGCTCCGCGGCCTCCGCGCGAGATCGGCAGCGGATGCCGCCGAAATCGGATAATCTTTCGGCGTGGCCACGGTCGCTCGAATCGTCTTCATTTGGTGCGTGTCAGTGCTGCTCCTGGCGGCGCCCCGCGGCGTGCTGGCGCAGGAGGTGAAGGACGGCGAGGTCCTCGTCCGGATCGAGACGACGCTCGGCAATATTGACGTCGCCATCGACACCAAACACGCGCCGGCGACGGCCGCCAACTTCCTCAAATACGTCGACGGCAGGTTCTATGACGGCGGGCGCTTCCACCGCGCCACGCGGCCGGACAACTACGTGCCGCAATTGCCCGATCGACCGCCGTTCCAGATCGTCCAGGCCGATATCAACCCGCAGCGCAGCCAGGAGAAGTTTCCGCCGATTCCGCTCGAGCGGACTACCGAAACCGGCCTCACCCACAAGGCGGGCTCGCTCTCGATGCCGCGCGGCGCGGCGGCGGATTCGGCGACCTCCGGGTTCGTGATCTGCCTCGAGGACACGCCGTCGCTCGACGTCGGCAGCAAGCGCTATCCCGACGGCCAGGGCTTCGCCGCATTCGGCCGCGTCGTGAAAGGGCTGGACGTCGTCCGTCGTATTCAGCAGCAGCCGACCAACGACAAGGCCGAGACCGCGATGGGCAAGCAATCTCTGACGCCGCCGGTGACGATCACGCGGATGTCGAGGATGGAGGGACAGAAATGATCGTGAAACGCACCATCATCGCCGTCGCCGCTGCCGCGCTCCTGCTGGGAGGTACGCCGCGCGCCGAGGCGCCGAAGTCCACCCCGCACGTGCCGACGATGGCGCAGTTCATGAGCGCCGGCTACCCGGTGGAGATGGTCGCCGCGACCCGGGCCGATCGCGTAGCGTGGATCTCCAACGACAAGGGGCTGCGCAACGTCTACACCGCATCGGCCCCCGGCTTCCAGCCGGTGCGCGTGACGTCGTTCATGAAAGACGACGGCGTCGACACCACGCAGTTGTCGATCTCGGACGACGGCACCATGGTGAGTTTCACGCGCGGAGCCACCACCAACCGCGAAGGCTGGGTCGCGAGCCCCGAGGCGGACCCCAACGGCGTCGAGCGCGCGATCTGGGCGGCGCGGACGGCCGGCGGCGCCGCGTGGCGGTTGAGTGAAGGACAGAACGGCCAGCTCTCGCCAGACGGACGGTATGTCGCGTTCGCGAAGGACGGGCAGATCTATCGCGTACCGACCGCGCAGGCGGCGCCGCGCACGACCGATATCGACAAGGGCGTAAAGCCCTTCATCAAGATCTGGGGCGTCAACACGAACCCGGTGTGGTCGCCTGACAGCAGGAAGCTGGCGTTCGTCAGCAATCGCACCAATCACGCCTTCATTGCCATCTACGACCTGCCCACACGCAAGATCACCTACATGTCGCCGAGCGTCGACTGGGACTCGAGTCCGGCGTGGTCGCCCGACGGCGCGCGTGTCGCCTTCATCCGGCGTCCCGGCACGCCGTTCGCGCAGCAGTCGCAGGAAGGCGTCGGCGGACTCGGCAATCCTCCCGGGCCGGCATTCAGCGCCAACCAGGGGCGCGGCGGCCGCGGCGGTGGCGGCGGGCAGGGACGCGGCGGCGCGAATGCCGACCAGGGCCCGCAGCCGACGCCGAGACCGGGCTTGACCAACTCGCTCTTCGTCGGCGGCTACAACCTGTCGTTCTGGGTCGCCGACGTGAAGACCGGCGACGCGCAGGAGTTCTGGCACAACGCGAAGGACGAGAAGCTGTTCAACGGAATCAACGCGATCGCCTGGCAGGGGGATCACGTCGTGTTCCAGATGGAGCCGGAGGAGTGGACGCGGTTCTACTCGGTGCAGGTGCCGGCGATCTCGGCGAACCTCGCCCACAACACCGGGCCCAACGCGCGCACCGACGTCTTCGGCGTCGGCGAGCCGTCCACCGTGACGGCGCCGGTCAGCCTCACGCCGCAGGACGGCCAGATCGAGACGTTCAGCTATTCACCCGACGGCAAGTACCTCTACTACGGCACCAACGCCACCGACACCGAGCGGCGCCACCTGTGGCGCGTCGCACTCGCGGGCGGCGCACCCGAGCAGATCACGAAGGGAACCGGCATCGAGCACGATCCTTTCCTGCTGCCGTCGGGGCGCGTCGCCGCGCTGACCGCCGACTTCAAGCGGCCGCAGTCGGTCGCGATCTTCCCGGCGTCGAAGGAGACGCTCGACGCGTCGGCGCAGAAGGTCGTCTATCCGATCCTGCCGAAGGAATTCCCGACCGACGCGCACGTGATGCCGGAGTTGGTGATCACCAAGGCCGAGGACGGCACGGAGGTCCACAACCAGCTGTTCCTGCCGAAGGATCTCAAGCCCGGTGAGAAGCGTCCCGCGATCATCTTCGTGCACGGCGGCCCGGTGCGGCAGATGCTGCTCGGCTATCACTACATGGAGGTCTACCACCTCTTCTACGGCGTCAACGAGTGGCTCGCCAGCCAGGGCTACGTCGTGCTGTCGGTCAACTACCGCGGCGGCATCGGCTACGGCAAGTCGTTCCGCACGGCGCCCAACACCAACCAGCGCGGCAACTCCGAGTACCAGGACGTGGTCGCCGGCGGCAAGTACCTGCAGTCGCGTCCGGACGTCGATCCGAAGCGCGTCGGGATCTGGGGCCTGTCGTACGGCGGGCTGCTGACCTCGCAGGCGCTGGCGCGCAACTCCGACATGTTCATTGCCGGTGTCGATCTCGCCGGCGTGCACCTCTACGGCAACAGCCTCGATCCGGAGAACCTCGCCTACAAGTCGTCGGCGATCTCGGAGATCGACAAGTGGAAGTCGCCGGTGCTGCTGATTCACGGAGACGACGACCGCAACGTCAACTTCGCGCAGACCGTCGGCCTGGTCAGCCTGCTGCGCGCGCACAAGGTGCCCTACGAGCTCTTCGTCATGCCCGACGACACCCACGAGACGCTGCTCTACAAGCGCTGGGTGCCGATCTGGGAGCGGATGGAGGTCTTCCTGAACAAGTACCTGAAGAAGGAAGACGCGACATCCACATCACAGCAAAAGTGAGACGGGCCGACGGCCTGGACACAAAGACCACGAAGTCCAGGACACAAAGATCAGAAAGAATTGTGTGGTCTTTGTGTGTTCTTTGTGGCCTCTGTGCCGCTGCCGTGGCCTCGTGCAGCGGCGGCCGAGAGTTCTCGCTCGCATCCAACGCCGATCGCAACATCCTGCTCGTCACCATCGACACCCTCCGCGCCGACGCGCTCGGCGCGTACGGCGGACATGCCTCGACGCCGAATCTCGATGCCCTCGCGTCGCACGGCGCGCGCTTCGATTTCGCGCACGCGCACGCGGTGGTGACGCTGGTCTCGCACGCCAGCATCCTGACCGGCCGCTATCCCTACGAGCACGGCATCCGCGACAACACGGGCTATCGGCTCCGCCCCGAGCAGCCGACCGCGGCGACGCTGCTCAAGGCGCGGGGCTTCTCCACCGCCGCGTTCGTCGGCGGGTTTCCACTGGATCGGCGCTTCGGCCTGACGCCGGGGTTCGACGTCTACGACGATCGGATGACGCGCGCCGGTCCAACCGGCGAAGTGGACGAGCGCGAACGCCCGGCGGACGTGGTGGTCAAGTCCGCGCTCGACTGGATCAACGCGCAGGCCGGCAAATGGTTCACGTGGGTGCACGTCTACGATCCGCACGAGCCGTATCAGCCCCCCGGCGAGTTTGCGACGCGGTTCGCTTCTGATCCGTACGTCGGAGAAGTGTCCTGGACGGACGCGGCGCTGGGGCCCCTGTTCGATCGCCTGCGCGGCCTCAACCGGGCGACGCTCGTCGTCGTGACCGGAGATCACGGTGAAAGCCTGGGTGAACATGGGGAACGCACCCACAGCCTCTTCGCTTATGAGGCCACTCTCCGCGTACCGCTTGTCGTCGCGGAGATCATCCCGGCCGATCGTGAGCGCACGGTGAAGGGACGGGCAATCGAGACCCCCGTTCGGCACGTCGATGTGCTGCCGACGCTGCTCGCCTCGGCGGCGGCGCCTGCGGGTGAGGGCCTGCCGGGAGCGTCACTCATCGACATCGTCAATGCGGGCAGCGGGTCGGACCGACCGTCCTACTTCGAGGCGATGAGCGCGGCGGTGACGCGCGGGTGGGCGCCGCTGCGCGGCGTCCTCGTCGGGCGCGACAAGTACATCGACCTCCCCATCGTCGAGCTCTACGACCTGGCGGCCGATCCGAAGGAGGCCAGCAACGTCGTCCGCGCCAGGGCCGAGCGCGCGCGGGTGATGGTGGAGACGCTGAAGCAGTTCAATGTCGCGCCGCCGTCGCGCGCCGGCGCGGAGACCGCCGACACGATCGAGCGGCTGCGTTCGCTGGGCTACATCGGCGGCGGCTCCGCGACGGTCCGCGAGCACTACACCGACGCCGACGATCCCAAGCGGCTCGTCGAGATCGATCGGATGCTGACGCAGGCGAACGACGCGCTGCGCGCCGGTCGCGCTGACGAGGCCGCCGACGTCTACAAGGCGATCATCGCGAAGCGTCCCGACACGGAAGACGCCTATCGCAAGCTGGCGCTGATTTACTGGCGCCAGCAGCGTCCGCGGCTTGCCGTCGAAACGCTCGAAGCCGCGCTGCGGGCGGGGATCACTCAGAGCGAGGTGCGCATCAAGCTGGGTCAGTATCTTGCCGAGTCAGGGCAGGCGGAGAAGGCGATCGAATTGCTGTCGGCCACGGCCGGCAACGATCCGGATGCGATCATGGGTCTCGGCAACGCCTACATGCTCGCGGGCCGCAACGCCGACGCGATCCGCACGTTCACTCGACTGCTGCAGATCGAACCGGGTAATGGCCTGGCGTGGGAGAACCTGGGAACGACGCAATTGCAGGCGAAGGACGTGAAGGGCGCCGAGGCATCGCTGCGCCGCGCGATCCGGATCGATCCGTCGCTGTCGGGCGCCTACACCGCTCTCGGCGTCGTCCTGGCGCAGACCGGCCGTCGCGACGAGGCGATCGCGGCGTGGAAGCGCGCGCTGGAGCTGGATCCCTCGGATGAGAACGCGGCGTTCAATCTGAAACGCGTGGGACCCGGCACCGGACGATGACGCCGATGCCGGGCAATTCGAGGACGAGCTGGTCTAGCCGCAGTACTGCGTGCGGACCTTGACCTTGGTCACCGTCAGCGTGCGGACCGCAGCGCCGTTGTCGGTCCCGCCGGCCGCAGTCGGCTGATCGACCGTCCCGGTGACTTCGACTTCATTGGTCACGAACGGTTCGAGCTTGACCTTCGGCGTCGCGGCAACGACCTTCACCGACTTCTCCGAGTTCTTCACGCCCTTCTGCTTGGCATTGGTCAGATAGTATGAGTCCCC
>DATNBT010000301.1:0-9716 GCA_035571855.1 Vicinamibacterales bacterium | reverse complement strand
CAGCGGCCGTTCTCTTTCACGAAGACATCCGTGAACGCCGTCCTGCCGGTCGCCTCGTCGCCGGTCGCGAGCCACACGCGGCCGCGCTGCACGCCCGCGGCCACGCCCACGTCGCCGAAGACATCGATCGTCAGCGAGTCGAACCCCAGGTCGAGGATGTCGAAGTCCGCGTCGATCACCGCGTCGATGAAGGCCGCTCGCTGGGTGCGAACGCCGGCTTCGTTGATCTGGACGAACTCGCGATGCAGCGCGCCGTCGAGGACGGCGCGGTCGCGATGCCGGATCGCCGCGAGGATCCGGTGGCTGAGGTCGGTCAGTTCCTGATGCGCGTCAGAAGCCAAGGATGAAGACCGGCGCCGCGGCCGCGAGGAACGCGGCCACCTGCAGCGCGAGCACTATCATCGCCTGTTTCGGCTGCTGCGGCGCCCACCGTGCGAGGAAGTACAGCACGGCCGGAATCTGCAGGACCATCAGCAGCTGAAACGTGTGTGCGGCCGCGCCTTCATCGCCGGCCGGGTCCGGTCCGATCGTCAGCACGAAGATGTAGGGGATCGTCAGCGCGCCGGCGGCCAGCGCGATGGGCACGAGCGCGCTCGGTTTCCTCAGGAGCGGCAGCGTCATCGGCGTGCCCCGTGCTCGATGAGCCAGACGGGGACGAGCGGCACCATGAACGCCAGCACCTGCAGCGCGAAGATCATCAGCGTCTGCTTCGGCTCCTTCGGGAGCCAGCGCGCGAGGAAGACGACGATCGCGATCACCTGCGCCAGCATCAGCAGCTGCCACGTGTGGACACCTGCGCCTTCGTCGCCGACGGGGTCCGGGCCGAAGATCGCGACGGCCAGGAACGGGAGCGTGACGGCCCCGAGCGCGAGCAGCATGGGCATCCAGGCGCTGGGACGCTTGAGCAGCGGCAGCGTCATGCCGGCCATACTACAAGAAAGCTATTTATATTGCAAAGCTAAATCAGCGTCCGGCCGAAGCCGGACGCTGCGAACGTCGGGACGAGCGTTACTTGCTTCGGGGAACGGCCGGAGGATCGGTGCGGCACGGCGTGGGATTCCACTTCGCGCCGTTCGCTTCCCTCTTGAACTGCGAGCTGAGATAGAGCGGCTGCGTCAGGTACACCGGATCCTCGATGATCTGCGACACGATCAGCCACACGTCGCCGTTCGACGTCGCCGGCAGGCGATCGATGTGCTCGATGAGCGACGCGTTCTCGCTGTACGGCACGCCGTTGTTGCGCAGGTACCCGTCGCGGAAGTTCGTCGTCCTGATCGTGACCGAGCCGCCTTCGAACATCGCCGCGCTGCGCGGAGGCGCGCCGCGAAGTCCCGCGCCGCCGCCGCCCGGCACGGTGCCTTCCTGCACCGACTCGGACACGCGCGCGTCGGCCACCGCGTTGCGCCCCGGACGGTTCCACGAGCCGGTGGAATGGCCCTGCCAGGTCTTCGGTCCCGCCGGCGGCTGCGACTCGCCGAAGTGCACGAGCTGCGTCTGCGTGCCGGCGTCGAACTCCAGCTTCAGCGTGTTCGGATCGTCCCAGGTGATGTGAATGCGCCCGGGCTGCCGGACGATGTTCAGCGCGCCGTACGGCTTGCACTGCAGTCCCGCCGCGTCGTCTTTCGCGAGATCCCACGCGTCGGCCGCCTTGCGGGCCGCCATGTTCAACGGAAGGCTCTGGTAGTCGCCCTTCGGCGGCGTCGCCATGCGCCAGCGCCAGTCTTCGGTGACGACGGACACCCAGTAGCCGGTGAGATCGACCGGCGCCGACTGCTGCGCGGTGAGCGGCGGCTGGTTGCCGCGGCCGCCGCGGCCTCCCTGCTGCGCGGACGCGATCGCCCCGACGGCGGCCGCCAACGTGAACGCGACGAATATCTTTTTCATGGCTACTTCTTCCCGCTGCTGAGATCGCGGTACACGGACTCGACGAAGCTCGCCGCCGACCCCGGGCCCGAAGGCGCCGAATACCGCGCGTCGTAGTCGCGCGTCAGGCGCGCGGCCTTCGTCTGGTCGAGCGTCATCCCCTTCTTGATGGCGTCGCGGACGCGGTCGCGGACGATGCTGATCATGTCGTGGTACTCGAGCACGTCGGCTTCGTCGCAGATGCGGCCGTGGCCCGGCACGATGTAGGTGCCGCCCTCTTCGAGATGCTTCGGCACGGCGAGGTCGAGAACCTTGTTCAACGAGTCGATGTATCCCTGCGTCGTGCCGCCGTTGACGACGTCGATGTTCGGATACGTCGTCGTGAGGAACAGATCGCCGGCGGCGATGACGTCCGCGTTCCGGAAGTGGACGAACACGTCGCCGTCGGTGTGCGACCGCGTGTGGTAGATGAACACCGGATCGTCGTTGAAGAACAGGTCGCGCGCTTCGCTGAAGAACGTGTTCACCGGGCGCGCCGTGACCGGCACGGGCACCGGCAGCTTGATCATGCGAATCGGCAGCTTCTCGTGCGAGATGATCGCCGTCGGGTTGCCGTTCACGGTGCGGCCCGCGTTCGACATCTTCTCGTTGTTGCCGATGTGATCCGGGTCGAGCGTCGTGTTGACGATCCAGCGGATCTGGCCGCCCTTGGCGAGATCGCGGATCGACGCGATGATGTTGTCCCACTGCGCCGCCGCGCCCGTGTCGACGACGAACACGCCTTCCTCACCCGCGGACACCACGATGTTGGCGCCCCCGCCGATGAGGGCGTAGACGTCGCCCGCGACGTGGACGATGTGGACCGGGCCGTGCGACCCGACTTCCTTCACGCCGCGGTTGACGTCGACGTACCGCTCCTGCGCGCCGAGCGTCATGCCGAGAAGGACGACTCCGGCGAGCGCGGCGAACAGCGCTGAACCCTGAACCCTGAACCCTGAACCCTTCATCGCGCACCTGCCATCAGCTTGCGAAGCTTCTCCCTGTACTCCGGATAGATCGTCTCGGCGCCGCCGCGGACGGCTTCCTGCGGGAGCCCCGACTGGTTGGCGAAGTACGTCAGGTTCGGGTTCTGCCCGGCGAGGAAGTTCGGCACGTCGTGCTTGAGGCGCGGAACTTCCTCGGCCGTCTCACAGTTGTAGAGCCAGTTGGTGTTGCTGCGGTCCATCACGACGAATTCTTCGGTGTTGATCATCGGCTCGGTGAGATACACGGGATCGGTCGCGATCATCACGTGCGTGATCGTGTTGCCGTGGCGCAGCCAGTGCTCTTCGACTTCGAGCTTGTCGCTGTACGGAATGCCCTCGCGCCGCAGGTACTCCGCCTTGATGTGCGTCGTCTTCACGACGAGGTCGTCGCCGTGCCACTCCCCCGTCGAAAAGCCCATCCACGTGTGCGGCATGTACTCGGGCGGATGCGGGCGGCCGTCGAGCCAGATCGTCCGCCACTGCTCGTACGTGCCGAGGTACATCTTGACGGCGACGAGCTCCTGCGAATCGGGATCGCGTTCGTTCCAGATGCGGAACTGCACCGGGCCGCGGAAGATGTGGCCCATGTTGTAGACCTCGCACTGGTGTTCGGGGACCGACATGCGCGAGATGTCCCAGCTGTCGGCGTAATAACGGGCCGCCTCGTTGATCGGCAGGCCGGTGTAGTCGCCCCAGTCGCCGCCGGGCACGCGATCCATCTGATCTTCCTGGTAGCGGCCCACCCACTCGCCTTCGAGGCTGATCTGGGCAAACGAGGGGCGGCCGAAGGCCAGCACGCATGCCAGGACGAAAATTACCTTCTTCATAGCGCGCCATTATGGATCAACGTGATAGAAAATACCCGTCATGACCAAACTGATCGCGCTGGCGCTTCTGGCTCAATCGGTTTCGATCCAGGACAATGCCCTGCAGGACTGGATGCGTCTTAAGGAAACCATGATGAAGATCGCGGCCGCGATGCCCGAGGACAAGTTCAGCTACCGCGCGACGCCAGCCGAGCGGACGTGGGGCGAACAGATCCTGCACGTCGCCGAAGCCAACATCGTGCAGATGGGACGGTTCGGAGCCAAAGCGCCGGCTCCCGCCTACAACATGAAGGCGACCTCGCGAGCCGAGATCCTCAGGACGCTCGAAGCGTCGTTCGACTTCGGCACCGCCGCGCTGAAAGAGCAGACCGACCAGACGATGCTCGCGCAGGCCGAGTCGACGCGGTTCGATCGCTTCATGGGACCGTCGACGAAAGCACGCGTCGTTTTCTACGTGATCGGCCATACGTGGGACATCTACGGCCAGATGGTGGTGTACCTGCGGCTGAACGGCATCACGCCGCCCGCGAGCCAGCGATTTTAGGCAGGCCTGAAGGCCTGCACTACATCCGAACGGCCTCGATTACGAACAGCGGCGACTTCGTCGGCACGACGCGCGTCAGCGTGAAGCCGGCGCCGGCGAACAGCGCCTTGTACTCGGACTCCGTCCGTTCCTTCCCGCCGGGAAACAGCATCATCTCGATGTCGAGGAACTTGCCGAAGTCGGGCGCCGGGCCCTCGGCGACGAGCGGCTCGAGCAGGATCACCCTCCCCTTCTTCGCACCCATCGCCCTGCCGATGTTCTTCAGAATCAGCGACGCCTTGTCGTCGTACCAGTCATGAATGATGTTCTTCATGATGTAGGCGTCGCCGCCTTCCGGCACCGACGCGAAGAAGTCGCACTCGACGGCCTGCATCCGATCCGACACGCCGGCCGCGGCCATCCGCGGCTTCGCGCCGGCGACGACGTGGCCGAGATCGCAGACGATGCCGCGCATCTTCGGGTGCGCTCTGAGGATCGAGATGAGCAGCTCGCCGTGGCCGCCGGCGACGTCGACGAGCGTGCCGACGCCGCCGAAGTCGTACGCCTCGAGCGCCGCGCCGGCGACGGGCGCGCTCAGCGCCGTCATCGCGTCGTTGAAGATCTTCGAGTACGCCTGATCGCCGGCGAGGTACTCGAACACCGGCATGCCGAGGGTCGTCTGCGACGCGGGCACGCCGGTCTTCACCGAGTCCAGGATGTTGCCGTAGATGCGGTAGTGAAACGGATCCGGCAGAAACACGGCCATGCTGCGCAGCGATCCGGGAACGTCGCTCCGCAGCAGCTCGGCCGCGGGATTGAGCGCGATCGTCCTCCCGGTGATTTCAAAAATGCCGAGGCTCGCGAGCAGACGCAGCACGCGATAGAGCGCGTCCTCGTTCATCCCGGTCGCCTTCGCGAGCTCGGCCGCGGTCTTCGGCCCCGACGCGAGTCTGTCGGCGATGTTCAACGACACCGCGGCGTAGAGCGCGGATGAGGCCATGTAACCGGTGGCCACCTGAAGGACCTGCTGTGCTGGGTTCATAAGGGGCGAATGGTATCATTCCGGCCTTGCGCCGCCTTGCTCTTGTGGTCGCCGCCAGCGTCGCACTCGCGGTCAGCGTGCTCGCCGACACGCTGCCGGACCGCGTCAGCGACGACGACTTCTGGCAGATGGCGGCCGGCTTCTCGGAACGGCCCGGCAACTTCTCCTCCGACAACCTGCTCTCGAACGAACGGTGGTTTCAGCACGTCGTCCCGCCGCTCGTGCAGAAAGCGCGGCAGAACCGCGTCTACGTCGGCGTCGGCCCCGAACAGAACTTCACCTACATCGTCGCGCTCAAGCCGAAGATGGCGTTCATCGTCGACGTCCGGCGCGGCAACTTCGACTTTCATCTGATCTACAAAGCGCTGTTCGAGATGTCGGCCGATCGCGCGGAGTTCGTCTCGCGCCTGTTCTCACGCCCCCGTCCCGACAGCCTGAGCGCGAAGTCGACGGCCGAAGAGATCTTCGACGCGATGTCGAGGGTCGAAGCGAGCGACGCGCTCTACAGCCGCAACATGCGCGCGATCGTGAACCAGCTGACGAAGGTCCACGCGTTCCAGCTCTCGTCGGCCGACATCCTGCGGATGCAGCACATCTACAACGCGGTGTTCGTCTACGGCCCCGGCATCCAGTATTCGACGACGACGAACGCGGGGCGGAGGATTACGCGCGAGCCGACGTACGCCGATCTGATGAAGGCGGCCGATCAGGGCGGCTTCGAGCACAGCTTCCTGTCGAGCGAGGAGAACTTCCAGTGGCTGAAGAAGTTTGAAACCGAGAACCGGCTCGTGCCGCTGATGGGCGACTTCGCGGGCCCGAAGGCGCTGCGCGCGGTCGGCCAGTACCTGAGCGATCGGCACGCCGTCGTGTCGGCGTTCTATCTGTCGAACGTCGAGGAATATCTGAAGCAGGAGGGCAAACAGAAGACGTTCTGCGAGAACGCGTCGACGCTGCCGATCGACGACACCAGCACGTTCATCCGCTCTTCACGCAGCGGCACTCCGGATTTCGGCTTCGAACTCGTTTCTGAATTAGGATCCATGACCGCAGACCTCGCGGCCTGCAACGGAGGGATTGACCGATGAACAGGACAGTCTTGATAACGGCAACGATGACGTGCGCCATGGGCCTCGCGCTCCTCGCACAGGGCCCCGGCGGCGGACAGGGACGCGGCGGCGCCGGACGCGGACCGCAGACGCCTCCGCTCATCATGACCTCGAGCGCGTGGGAAGACGGCGGCGTGATTCCGGACAAGTACACGCAGGCGGCCGGCGCGAACGCGCCCAACCCGGCGCTCTCGTGGACGCAGGTGCCGCCCGGCACGGAGAGCTTCGTGCTGATCATGAACGACCCGGAGCCGGCGATTCCGGCCAAGAGCTCGCGCGGCGACGTGACGCACTGGATCGTCTGGAACATCCCGGGCACGTCGAAGGGTCTGCCCGAAGGCGTGATGGCCGGCGACCTGCCGGACGGCACGAAGCAGCAGAGCCTGCGCAGCAACGGCTACATGGGCCCCGGCGCGCCTCCCGGACCGTACCACCACTACACGTTCACGCTCTACGCCGTCGACACGAAGATCGACGTCGCGCCGTCGCAGAACGCCTTCGACACGCGGCAGGCGCTGCTGAACGCGATGGACGGCCACGTGCTCGGCAAGGCGGAGCTCGTCGCACGCTTCCATCGTCAGTGAACGATCGTCGCGCCGCGGCCGGGCAATCCGGCCGCGGCGGCGTGCTCGAACTTCTCCTCTCTCTCATCCTGATTGCCGCGATCAGCGGCTGGAGCGCGTGGATCCAGCGGCCGTACCGCTGGGACGGCGCGCGCTGGGGCGACGGCGCCAAGTACCTCGATCTCGCGGGGCAATTCCAGAACGGCGAGCGGCCGCACACGGAAGTGCCGTTCGTTTACCGGGTCGGCGTGCCGTGGCTGTCGGCCATCGTGTCGCCGTCGGATCATCGCGCGGGATTCTTCTGGATCAACGTCGTCAGCGGGATCGCCTGCGCGGTGCTGCTGATGCTGTGGCTCCGGCGCTTCGATCTGCCGCCGCCTGTTCGTGTGCTGTCGCTCGCGATGTTCTGCGGCGCCTGGGTCAGCCCCGTCCGGATGGTGTACTTCAACGCGCTCAGCCCCGATCCGCCGTACATGGTGCTCATCTGCGCGGGCATCATGCTGATTCACGCGCAGAGCCGCGGCTCCTCCGCCTCGCGCACGCTGCTGCTCTCGCTCGTGTGCGTCCTCGGCACGCTCGCCAGGGAAGCGATGGTGATGATCGTCCCCGTCGCGAATCTCTTCGCCGACAACCCGCTCGGCGCGGCGACGGGCTCGCCTCATGGCAGGCCAAGGATGACGGCGGCCGCGCGCTTCGCGCCGCTCGCCGCCGGCGCCATCGCCTGGGCCGTGACGCACGTCATCGCCGAGCCGATCGGATCGCGCACGTACTTCGGCACCGTGCTGCAATCGCTTCAGGAACCGCCCACGTCGTACGCGCTCGCGTGGTTTGGCTGCTTCGGTCCAATCCTCGCCGTCGTGCTCTACGACTGGAAGGCGACGGCCCGATTCCTTCGCGAGCATGAATTCCTCGGCGTCTTCCTGCTGGTCACCTCGGTGCTCGCGTACATCGGCGGCAAGGACACCGAGCGGTTTCTCTCGTGGCTCTTCCCCGTCGTCTACCTGCTGATCGCGGTCTCGCTCGCGCGGCTGGCGCGGCTGTTCGACGGCGTGTTCGTGGCCGGCATGGCCCTCTGCCAGATCGTCCTCACCCGGCTGCTGTGGCCGGTGCCGCTGCCGAACATCGACCCGCCGGCGCTGCTCGACACTAGCGGCTCGGGCCGCGTGTTCGGCGTCCTCGACCGGTTGTTCGTCATCAAGCACTTCCATTACAACCTTTACAGTACGTACGGCAGCCGCTCGTTCGGCCTCGCCCGCCTGGCGCTCTTCCTGGCGATCACCGGAGTGACGGTGATGTACCTGCGCTTCAACACAAAAAAACTGGAGCTTCATCCCGAACGGTCACGACCAACGTATTAGGCGTTATGCCGAGACTGTCTTCCGCGGTCCTCGCCGTCACACTCCTGTCAATGTGGTCGCCGCTCGCGGCGACGCGGGCGTCGGCGCAGACCGACCTCGACGCCTTCATGAAGGACGTCGTCGCGCGCCGGGACGACAACTGGAAGAAGCTGCAGCAGTACGTCCTCGACGAGCGCGAGGAGATCGCGCTGAACGGGCCCGGCGGGCTGAGGCTCTGGGGCGAGCAGAAGGACTACACCTGGTTTCTCCGCGAGGGTTTCTTCATCAAGAGCCCGCTGCGGGCGAACGGCGCGGCGGTCGGCGAAGCCGACCGGCGCAAGTTCGAAGATCAGTACATGATGCGCGTCGTCCGGCGGGAAGGGCGGGCGCGAGGCCCTGAAAACGCGCCGCCCGACAGTGCAGGAGCCGGCGCCGTCGCGCGGCCCGACAACAACGATCTCGGAGAGGGCGCTCCGACGAACGTGGATTCGCTCATCCGCCAGACGCGTCAGCCTCAGTTCGTCTCGTCGTCTTATTTCCTGCGATTCAAGTTCGACGAAGGCCGCTACGCGCTCGTCGGCCGTGAGACGTTCGAAGGCCGTGACGTCCTGCGCGTCGAGTACTACCCGACCAAGCTGTTCGGCGACGACGACCGGCGCGGGCGGGGACGCGGGCGGCAGCCGTCGGAAAAGGAACAGCGCGAGGAAGCCGAGCTGCGCCGGCTGCTGAACAAGGTCTCGCTCATCACGCTCTGGGTCGAGCCGTCGACGAAGCAGATCGTCAAGTACACGTTCGACAACGTCGACTTCGAGTTCCTGCCCGCGGCGTGGCTCGTGAGCGTCGACTCGCTCAAGGCGTCGATGACGATGAGCCAGCCGTTCAAGGACGTGTGGCTGCCGAAGGACATCGAGATCGGCGCGGCGATGACGCTGGCGATCGGACAGTTCACGTTCAGCCAGAAGACGGCGTATCACGATTACCGCGAGGCCAGGGTGACCTCGAAGGTGATCATCAAGTGATCGCCGGGCTCGTCCTCGCACTGGTAGTGTCTGGCTTCAGCCAGACCGCGTCTCCCGAGGTAATTACCGATATCCGCGTCCAGGGCAACGTGCTCACGCCCGATGCCGAGATGATCGGCCTGACGGGCGTCGCGATCGGCGCGCCGTTCACGCCCGACCTCCCGCAGCAGATCAGCGATCGACTGAAAGCGACGCACAAGTTCGAGACCGTCCAGGTCCTGAAGCGATACGCGTCGATCGAAGACCCCTCGAAGGTCCTGCTCGTCGTCATCGTCAACGAAGGCCCCGTGAAGCTCGAAGTCTTCAAGGGCGCTGAGGACGAGACCAATCCCGTGCGCGTCGTCAAACGGCACGGCTTCGGCACGCTGTGGCTGCCGCTGCTCGACTACGAGGACGGCTACGGCTGGTCGT
>DATNBT010000300.1:0-3901 GCA_035571855.1 Vicinamibacterales bacterium | reverse complement strand
CACGCACTTCCACGTCCCGGTCTTCCTCGAGGATCTGGGGCCGCTCAAGTCCACGCGCTTCGCCCTCGAACAGGCGCTCGCGATGCACAAGAAAACGCCGCTCTCGCGGCATCTCGAAATCGAAACGTATACCTGGGACGTGCTACCGGACCATCTCAAGACGGGCGACATCGTTGAATATGTGTGTCGGGAGCTGGAATGGGTAAAGGGACAGCTGGTCTAATCTTCGGCGTAGTCATCAGTCTCCAGTCGCCAGTCATCTGTCGCGCACAAGCGCCCGCGCCCGCGACGCCGAAGTGGTCGGTGACCGAAGGCATGGACAGCCCGGAGAGCGTCTATTACGACGCGGCTTCGGGCTTTGTCTTTTCGTCGCAGATTGGCGGCGACGCGTCCGCGAAAGACGGCAACGGCCGCATCGTCAAGCTCACGATCGACGGGAAAGTCGTCGACACGAAGTGGTCGAAGGCGACGCTCAACGCGCCGAAAGGGCTCCGGTCGTATCGCAACACGCTTTTCGTCGTCGACATCGATGAAGTCGTCGGCTTCGACATCGCCAGCGGACGGGAGGTCTCGCGCGTGAAGACCGACGCGAAGTTCCTCAACGACATGGCGACCGCGTCCGACGGCGCGATCTACGCGACGGACTCGTTCGCCAATCGCGTGTACGTCGTGAAGAACGGCGCCGCGTCGGTGTTCGTGGAGTCGCCGAAGCTCGAGCTGCCGAACGGCATCCTCGTCGACGGCAACCGGCTGATCGTCGCTACCGACGGCCGTCCCGGCCGTGGAGGCGGCGGCACTCCGGGTTCGCTGTGGTCGATCGACATCGCCACGAAAGCGCTCACGCAGATCACCACCGAGGCCATCGGCACACCCGACGGACTGGAGTTCGACGGGAAAGGCGGATTCATCGTGGCCGACGTCGGCGGCGGCCGGATTTTTCACGTGACCGCGGACGGCCACGCGACGCAGTTGCTGCAGCTCGACCGCCAGCCCGCCGACATCTCGTACATTCCGGGCCGGAAACTTCTTCTCGCGCCGCATCTTGGGCTGAACCGGGTGTCGGCGTATGATCTTGAGCCATGAACAAGCACTTCCTGGCCGGCGCGCTCTTGGCAGTCACGGCCACCGCGTTCCTCTCGGCACAGCAGAACTACAAAGTTCCGCGTACGCCGTGGGGCGATCCCGATCTCTCCGGCGTCTACAGCAACGACGATGAGACGGGGACGCCGATGGAGCGGCCGGCGCAGTTCGAGGGACGGCGGCAGGAGGACATCACGCCGGCCGAGCTCGCGAAGATCAACAAGGATCGCACCGAGCAGTTCGACTCGAGCGTCGCCGGCACGGAGTTCGCCGGCGGCCTGCGTCCGCCGACGCACCTGATCTTCGACTCGTTCGAGCGGAAGAACAGCCGCGTGTGGCTCGTCACCGATCCGCCGGACGGAAAAATTCCGCCGCTGACGCCCGAAGGGCAGGCGCGGCTGCGCCGTCCGCAGGGCGGCGTGAGCACGAACGCGAACCCCGTCGGCCCGTTCAACAGCTACGCGGACATGGGCCTCTACGATCGCTGCATCACGCGCGGCATCCCGAACTCGATGATGCCCGCCGGCTACGGCAGCAACTACGAAATCCACCAGGGCCAGGGCTACGCGACGATCACGTACGAGATGATTCACGAGACGCGCGTGATTCCGCTCGACGGCCGTCCGCACGTTCCCGGGGACATCCACCTCGATCTCGGCGATCCGCGCGGCCACTTCGAAGGCGATACGCTCGTCGTGGAAACGACGAACTTCACCGCGCGGAGCGCGTATCGCGGCGCCAGCGAGAATCTGAAGATGACCGAGCGCTTCAAGCCGCTCGGGCCGAACGCCGTCGACTGGAGCGTGACGTTCGACGACCCGCACACGTGGACGCGGCCGTGGACGTTCACGATGAAGCTGACGAAGAAGGATCGCAGCCAGCAGGTGTTCGAATACGCGTGCCACGAAGGCAACTACGCGATGCCGAACATCCTCAGCGCGCAGCGCGCGTCAGAACGCGCGGCCGAGGGCGGCGCGGTGGCGAAGTAGCCAGTCGTCGAACGACTGCAGCCGCGGATTCAGCTGCTTCGATCGGTCGACGCTCCGCGACCCGCAGAACACGTGCTGGAAGTCGCGCTTGAACTGCAGCATGTTCGACAGCTCGGCGGCGGCGGGAAAGTCCCACGTCCGGTAGATCGCCGGATCCACATCGACATAACGGACGGGACGGCCAATCGCGCGGGCGAGGCCGTCCGCCATCTGCGCGCCGGTGAGATGTTCGCCGGCCACGCCGATCGTGACGTCCTTCGCATGCTCGTCCTTGAAGATGCCGAGCGCGCACCCGCCGATGTCCTCGACGGCGATGCCCGGCAGGCGCTTGTCGCCGAGCGGCATCGCGAGCAGCAGCTCGCCGCCCGCGTCCTTGCGCAGCCCCATGCCGGGAAAGTTCAGCAGGTTGTCCCAGTAGAACGACGTCAGATAGAACGTCGTCGGCACGCCCGACCGGACGAACGCCGCGTCCGCCTCGCCTTTGCCGTCGAAGTGCGGGACTTTGTACTTGCCGAGCAGCGTCGGCATGCGGGTGTCCGACAGCGGAATGAAACGGCGTGTGTCCTCGAGCGTCGACCAGATGACGTGCTCGAGAGCCGCGGCCTTCGCGGCCTCCGCCATCGTCTCGCCTTGCATGCGTTCGCGTTCGGGATCGCCTGAGCCGCCCCAGAAGTCCGTCATGCAGTAGGCGCCGTATGCGCCGGCGAACGCCGCCTTCAGCGACTCGAGATCGTCCACGTCCGCGTAGACGACCTCGGCGCCGAGACGCGCGAGCGCCTGCGCACGCTCGCTCTGCGGCCGCCGCGTGAGCGCGCGCAGCGAGAACGCGCGGTCGTCGTCGGCAAGAATCGCGCGAGCGACGCTGCCGCCCTGGCTGCCGGCGGCGCCGACGACGGCGATGATGCGGCTGCTCATAAGGAACGTGTAAGACGGTACAACAAAAAGCCCCTCGACTTCGCGGTGAAGTCGAGGGGCAGGGTCGTGCGGATGTTGCCTAGAACGAGAACTCGCCCGCGATGCGGAACACGCGCGGGTTGAGGTAGGCCAGCGTCGTCAGCCAGCCGTTGTTGAGCGTCGGGTTGTTGACCGCCGACGTGTACGCCGTGTTGTAGAACAGGGTCGTGTCGGCGTTCGCGACGTTGTAGATGTCGAGCCCCGCCGTCAGGCGGTTCTTTCCGAAGCGCATGATCTTCTTCAGGCTGAGATCCAGCGAGCGGTTGCGCGAGCCGTAAATGTCGCCGCCGCCGTACATCTGTCCCTGCGGGATGATGTTGACGGTGAACGGACCGCCCGTGAGGTTGCGGCCGATCTGCTTCGCGACCGTCTGCCCGATCGCGTCCGTTGCGGTGAACGTCATGTTCGCGGCCATCGAACCCGTGAGCTGGTCCGTGCTCGCGTTGTTCGGCGTCCCGTTGAGGACCGGACGATCGCGATACACGAGGCTGACGAGCACATCGGCCCTGGGGACGATGTAGGACGCCAGGCCGTTGAACGACGTCTGGAACGGCGACGAGACGTTGCAGTAGGGGTTGAGGGTGAAGCGTGCATCCTCGGGCGCCGCAGCGCGGAGCGCGCACCAGTCGTTGGTGACTTTGCCCGAGCTGGTGCCGCCGGAGAACGTCGCGCCGTGGACGTTGCGGACGTTGAAGTTCACGTCCACGCCGTTGAACACGCGGGTGTCGTCGCCGACGTCCTTCGTCGACAGCGTCAGCAGGTTCTGCACGCGCGTGAACGCCGCCGCCGTCTTGTTGTAGAACGGCCCGATCTGATAGCCGCCGCCGCCGGGCAGCCGCGAGTCGGCCGGCACCGTCAGGAAGAACGGCGTCATGTCG
>DATNBT010000299.1:0-5012 GCA_035571855.1 Vicinamibacterales bacterium | reverse complement strand
CAGCTGCTCGAGCTGCTCTATGGCAAAGAAGGAATCGCCGCGATGCGCGCGGTGAAGAGCGCGATTGATCCCGACTGGAAGCTCGCGCCGGGAGTACTATTCGGGCGTACGTGATCGCCGACCTTCCGGGCCGCCGCTCTTCCCGCCGCGCGGAACGCATCTTCTATGTCGGCATGTCGATCGCCGTGATTGCGATCGCGTTCATCGGCTTCGCAAAGAGCTGGTTCCTGCGTCCCTACTTCGACAATCCGCAGCCGCTCGTGGCGACGGTCCGCATCCACGGCGCCGCCTTCACGGCCTGGGTCCTCCTGCTCCTGGCGCAGACGACACTCGTCGCGGCGCACCGCACGGACATTCACCGCAAGCTCGGCTGGCTGGGCGCGGCGCTTGCCGTCTTCATGGTGGCGATCGCGATCAGGGCCGCGATCTTCTCCGTGCACCGCGACGTCGTGTGCTGCAACGCCGAGCTCGCGCGCGGATTTCTGATCGTCCCCTTCTCCGACGTCATCGTGTTCTCGGCGCTCGTCGGCGCTGCCGTCCTCTATCGACGCGACACCGCGACGCACAAGCGGCTCATGCTGCTGGCAACGCTCGCGATTCTCGACGCCGCGACCGGACGCTGGCCTTTGCGAAGCATTCAGACGTCGCCGTACGCCTATCTGGTGATTCTCGACGTCATCATCCTTGCGGTGGCCGCGTACGACACGATCGCGCGAAGAGCGCTCGCACGGGCGTACGCGTGGGGCGTGCCGCTCGTCATCGGCGCACACGTGGCGCGCGAGATGATCCGGTGGACGCCGGCGTGGAGATCCATCGCGAAGATTTTCGTCGGTTGAGGGACAGGCCGTGAAAGACAGGCCTGAAGGCCTGTACTACTTTGCGTGGGAGCCGAGCCACGCGTCGCGGAGCGCCCGCTGCTGAGCGTTCAACCACGGCGCGTCGACGATCTCGATGTGCGGATTCTCCGCCAGCGTCATCGTCGACTGATGCTGCGCCCCGCTGCGGTCGACGAAGACGACGCTGACCTTGTCGCCGGGCTTGCGGCGCGCGATGGCGCCGTTGGCTTCTTCCTGGGACGAAATCCGCTCGCCGGCAATCTGCGTGACCGTGTCGTCGCGATCGAGGCCGGCATTCCACGCCGGCGAGTTCATCGAGACGTCGTTGATGTGGCCGCCGTCGGTGCGCGAGTCCATGTGGACGTCGCCCCACCACGCGCGACCGGGCTCGCGCTTGCGGACGACGAATCCGGCCCCAGCGAGCAGCGCTCTGTAGTCGGCGACCTCGCGGCCCTCGATGTACTGAGAGAAGAACGTGCGCGCGAACTCGGTCGAGCCCGTCACCTCCGCGAGCCGCGCTTCCGCGTCCGCGCGCGTGTACGGCCGATCGACGTAGCCTTCGCGCGTGCCGCCGGGCTTCCCGTGCGCGACCCACATCGCGTGCATGTAATCGTCGAGCGTCCTGCCGAACCGTTCGCGCAGCGAGAGATCGAGCGCCAGCGCGATGGCCGCGCCGTACGGGTAGTACGAAATCACCGTGTTCGACCAGTTCGTCCGATCGAGCGGACGGCCGGCGTCCGTGAACACCGCCATCCGGCTCATCTCGACGGCCGAGCGCACGCCGCGCGCGGGTGACGTGGCGACGAGGTCGACGAGCCCCGTGAAAATCTGCCGCGTGTAGTCCGTGCTGACGATGCCCGCCCGCTGCAGGACGAGCGGGCCGTAATACTGCGTGAAGCCTTCGGCGAGCCAGAGCTCGCTGCTCATGTCCGGGCGATCGAGATCGAACGGCTCGAGATCTTTCGGGCGGATGCGCTCGACGTTCCAGCAGTGGAAGAACTCGTGCGCGACGGTGTCCAGCAGCCGCGTGCGGTCTCCGCGAATCGACGCCGACGAGGTCATGACGGTGCTGTTGCGATGCTCCATCCCGTCTTCGTCGGCGTACGGCAGGTAGTCGGCCAGGAACGTGTAGTAGCCCGGCTCGTACGCCGGGAACTCGCCGAAGACGGCTTCCTCTTCGCGCACGATGCGCTGGACGTCGGGGATGAAGCGATCGAGATCGGCGTCCGACCCCGTATGGTGCGCGGCGAAGCGGAACGTGCGCCCGTCCGTGTTGAACTGCCGCATCGCGACCGGGCCGAACTCCGTCGGGCTGTCGATGAAGTACTGAAGATTCGGCGCCGTGAACTGCAGCGGCGTCGAGCCGGCATGCAGCTGCGTCGCGACGATCCACTGGCGGCCGGCGCCGGCCGGCGGCGTCAGCGTCAGCGTGATCGGGCGGTCGTCGAGACCTCTCGCCCACATGAACGCCGCCGGCATGTTCATGTGCACGTGCGCGGTGTCGACCGCGAGGTACGTCCCGTCGACGCGATCGCCGAACACCTTGTACCGGACGGTCACGACGGCGGCGTGCTCGGGCACGTCCCAGCCGGACGCATCCGGCCTCGCCAGCGGCAGCTCACGGCCGTCCGCGCCGGTCGCGTGGACGTCGTACACGTTCTTCGCGAAGTCGTGCACCGAGTAGCGGCCGGGCGACGAGACGCTCATCCGCAGCTCGAGCGGCGCGGACGTCAGGTCCGTGAACGTCGCTTCGACCTGCATCCAGTGATGTTCGGGCTGGGGAATCGTGACGCGGTACGCGATCGGGGACGCGGCGTGAAAGCGCAGCGCGCCGGCCATGACGACGAGCGTGAGCGTGAGGACGACGCGTCGAATCACGAGCCCGGCTGGGCAAGCGCTTGCGAGACGAACGCGTCAGGCGGCAGCGCGCCGAGAATCTCCACCGAGTCGTTGACGACGGTCTTGGGCACGCCCGTCACCGCATACTTCCGCGCGAGATCCGGAAACTCCGTGGCTTCGACGGCGAAGGCCGTGATGTTCGGGTTCGCGAACGCCATCTCGTGCGCGACCGCGACGGCTCGCGGACAGTGCGGGCACGTCGGCGTCGTGAACACATGCACGGTCGTCGGCTCCTTCACGTCCGCGATGAGCTTCAGGCTCTCTTCCGACAGCATCGACGGCCGCCCGCCGACGAGCAGGACGGCCTGAATCAGCGACATGAACTCGTAGCCCGCCGGCGTACCCAGGAAGCGGATCTTCGAATCGCGCTCGGCGCCCGCGTCGTCCTGTCCGACGATGGCGACGGCGGGAACGCGATCGATCCCGTACTGTTTCGCCCTGTCGCCGTCGAGGATGAAGTTCACTTCCTCGATCGTGATCTTCTCGCTGAGCACCGGGAGCTCGTCGAGGATCTGCCGCGCCTGGAGGCACGTCTCGCAGCCCAGCGTCTGCGTGAAGAACAGCAGCTTCACGGGCCGCGTCATCTCCGCGAACGTTGTCCTGAGTCTTTCCTGATCGGCTGGTGAGATAAGCGGCAAGTCAGCAGTCTCCAGTCATCGGTCAGAAGTTGAAAAGGTCGTCGAAGGCCTTCTTCGCGCTGTTGGTCGCAGGACTCTGCTGCGCCGGCGTGCTCGTCTGCCGCTCGACCGTCGTCCTCGCCGCGAAGTAGGTGCAGGTGTTGGTCTCGTCTTTCGGCGACACTCGGGCGGTCAGCGCCGTCTGCGAGCATTCGAAGCGCGCGCTCGTGTCGAACGACGTGCACTGGATGCAGCTGTGCAGCGCGGCGCCGCACTTTCCGCAGGTGCCTCCGGCTTCGACCGTCAGCGCCAGCAGGTTGCCGCAGCGCGAGCAGCGGAAGACCTCGTGCGAGCTCATGAGGTTCGGCGTCTTCGGACCTTTTTCGCTCTGCAGCTGGCGTCCCGGCGCGCGCGGCTCGGCCGGTTTCGGGGCCGGCTTCTCGCGCGGCGCGCGGTCGCCCGAGTCATCCATGTATCCGCGCTGCCGGTACTTACGGTCGCTCATTTCCCTGCTATTCTGTCACATCGTCTTCCGAACTTCCGTCCTCGTCGCCGCCGCGTGTGCAGCGGCCCCGCTGCTGGCAGGCGCCGGCCTGAAGGCCTGCGCGACGACCGCTCACGCGCAGGCCGCGCCCGCGCCGATCTCGCTCGTGCAACTGGCGGAGGTCCCGCGTCTCGTCGACCCGCAGCTCTCGCCCGACGGACGTTCAGTCGCCTACATGCTCGCGACCGCCGACTGGGGACAGGACCGGCTGGTGTACCACCTGTGGCGGAAAGATGCCGGCGCGGCGGCAGTCGCGCTGACGAGCGAAGCGCCGAACGAGATTCCCGGCGGCACGCGCTGGTCGCCCGACGGTTCGTCGATCGCCTATCTCCGCGGCGGCCAGGTGTGGGTCGTGCCGGCGAAAGGCGGCGCCGCGCGCGCGATCACGAAGCACGCCACGGGCATCACCAACAACCCGGGACCGAGCTGGTCGCCTGACGGCACGACGATCTATTTCGTCGCCGGCGATCCGCAGACGCCCGAAGAGCGCGAACGCGAACGCGTCAAAGACGACCTGGTCAAGTTCGAAGAGAACTACCGGATGCGGCATCTCTGGAGCGTCGACGTCGCCAGCGGCGCAGAGAAACAGCTGACGACGGGCAAGCTGACGGTCGCGTCGTTTCGCCTCTCGCGCGACGGATCGAAGATCGTGCTCGAGCGGTCGACCACGCCGTACACCGATGACGCGCATCTCGGCGAAGTCTGGATAACGGACGCAAGCGGCGCGAACGCGGTGCAGATCACGCGCAACAACGTCGAGGAAAATCAGCCCGAGCTCTCGCCCGACAACTCGCAGGTGCTGTTCCTGGCGAACACCAACGCCAAGTTCGAGCCCGACTACAACGGCGCGCTGTTCCTCGTGCCGGCGTCCGGCGGCGCGCCGAAGCTCGCGGCGCCGGACTTTCCGTATGCGGTGGATCAGGCGTCGTGGTCGCCGGACGGCAAGTCGATCCTGCTCGTCGCCAACATGGGCGTCCACAGCGAGATCTTCACCCTCGATCCCGCGACCGGCGACTCGAAGCAGCTCACCGACGGCCGTCATTTCATCGTCCCCACCTGGGCCGTCGTCCCGTCGGCCGGGAAGATGCTGATTCAGTTCGACGAGCCCGATCGCTA
>DATNBT010000298.1:0-4617 GCA_035571855.1 Vicinamibacterales bacterium | reverse complement strand
TGCCGGTGATCGGCCGCGTGCAGGGCGCGGCGATCGGCGGAGGCGCGGGCCTCGTCGCGGTCTGCGACATCGTGGTCGCCGCCGAAGACGCGGTGTTCGGATTCACCGAGGTGAAGCTCGGCATCGTTCCCGCCGTGATCTCGCCGTTCGTGATCGCGAAGATCGGCGTGTCCGCCGCCCGCGAGCTGTTTCTCACCGGCGCCCGCTTCCCCGCCGCGCGCGCGTACAAGATGGACCTCGTGCACGCCGTGGTCCCGGGCAACGAACTCGACGAGACGATCGAACGCTACGTCGCCGAGATCCTGGCCGGCGGTCCTGAAGCGATCGCCGCCGCGAAGACGCTCGTCCGCGACGTTGCCAACGCGCGGAACGCCGGTGACGCCGCCGCGATCACGGCGAACGCGCTCGCCGGCCGGCGCGCATCGGCGGAAGGCCAGGAAGGCCTGCGCGCGTTCCTCGAGAAGCGCAAACCCGGCTGGGCGAAATGATCCGGCGCCTGCTCATCGCCAACCGCGGCGAGATCGCGCTGCGCGTGATTCGCGCCTGCCGTGAGATGGGCATCGAGAGCGTCGCGATCTACTCCGACGCCGACAGGCGGTCGCCGCATGTCGGCGCCGCCGATCGATCCGTTCACATCGGCCCCGCGCCCGCGACCGACAGCTACCTGTCGATCTCGCGCATCGTCGACGCCGCGGCGGCGAGCGGCGCGGACGCCATCCACCCCGGCTACGGCTTCCTCTCGGAAAACGCCGCGTTCGCGGCCGCCTGCGAGCGCGCGGGCATCGTCTTCGTCGGCCCGCCGTCGGCCGTCATCGCGCAGATGGGATCCAAGGTCGCGGCGCGAAAGCTGATGCAGAACGCCGGCGTCCCGGTCGTTCCCGGCGACACGCCGTACGATCAGACCGACGAGAGCATCGCGGCGGTCGTCGCCCGCGTCGGCTTCCCCGCGCTCGTGAAAGCGTCGGCGGGCGGCGGCGGCAAGGGCATGAAGCGCATCGAAGACCCCTCACAGAGCCTCGAAGCGATTCAGAGCGCGCGCCGCGAAGCGCAGGCCGCGTTCGGCGACGGCACGCTCTACGTCGAGTGCGCGATCGACAAGCCGCGACATGTCGAAGTCCAGGTCTTCGCGGACAACCACGACCACGTCGTCCATCTCTTCGAACGGGAGTGTTCCGTCCAGCGGCGGCATCAGAAGGTGATCGAAGAAAGTCCGTCGTGCGTCGTCACGCCGCGGCTGCGGTCGCGCATGACGGACGCGGCCGTGCAGGCCGCTCGCGCATGCGGCTATCGCAACGCCGGCACCGTCGAGTTCCTCGTCGATGTCTCCGGCGGACGCGGCACCGAGCGGTTCTACTTCCTCGAGATGAACACGCGGCTGCAGGTCGAGCATCCCGTCACCGAGCAGGTGACCGGCCTCGACATGGTGCGCGCGCAGCTGCTCGTCGCATCCGGCGAGCCGCTGCCGTGGCTGTCGCCGTCGATCACCCAGCGCGGCCACGCGATCGAAGCGCGCATCTACGCCGAAGATCCGTCGCACGGGTTTCTTCCGCAGGCGGGACGTCTGCTCCTCTATCGCGGGCCGAGGATGCCCGGCGTCCGCATCGACGCGGGCGTCGAGGAGGGCGGCGAGGTCTCCGTCCACTACGACCCGCTGCTCGCGAAAGTGATTGCGACGGCGACGACGAGGGACGAAGCGATTGCGCGCCTGTCCTGCGCGCTGCGGGAGTTTCCGATCCTCGGCGTCAGGACGAACATCCCGTTCGTGCTCCGCATCCTCGATCATCCGAAGTTCCGCGCCGGCGACGTCGACACACGGTTCCTCGACACCGAAGGCGCCTCGCTCGCGCAGGACCCCGACGGCGAGATACCGGACGTCGTCCGCGAAGCGATCGCCGTCCATCGCGACTCACTCGAGTCCCCTTCCGGTTCTCTGAACGGCGAACCGCAAACCGCGAACCGTGAGTTCCGCGATCCCTGGGACCATCTCCGCTCATGGCGATCCTGAAGATCGAACGCGACGGCAGGCAGTTCACGGTGTACGTCGCGGGATCCGCGGACGACACCTGGGCGTTCTTCGACGGACAGGTCTACCGGCAGCGCGCCCCGGATGAAGCTCCCACGCATCGTCGGTCGAAAGGTGGACGTCACGTACTCACCAGCCCGATGCCGGCGACCGTCGTGAAGATCGCCGTCGCGCCTGGACAGGCCGTCCGCCGCGGCGACACGCTGGTCGTCGTCGAAGCGATGAAGATGGAACTGCCGATCCGCGCGCCCGCCGACGCGACCGTGAAGGCCATCAACTGCCGTGAGGGCGAACTGGTGCAGCCGGATCGCGAGCTCGTGGAACTGGAATGAAGGTCACTGTCGTCGAAGTCGGACCGCGCGACGGCCTGCAGAACGAGAAAGGCGCGATCGCCACCGCCGACAAGATCGCGTTCGTCGACAAGCTGAGCGCCGCGCATCTTCCGGTGATCGAAGTGTCTGCGTTCGTCAGCCCGAAGTGGGTGCCGCAGATGGCGGACGCCGCCGAGGTGTTCGCGGGGATCGCGCGGCGGCCGGGGACGCGGTACACCGCGCTCGTGCCGAACGTCGCCGGTCTGGAACGCGCGCGGAAGGCCGGCGTCACCGAGGTCGCGATCTTCGCGGCGTCATCCGAGACATTCAGCAGGAAGAACATCAACCAGACGATCGACGAGTCGTTCGCGACATATAAAGATGTCTGCGACCGCGCGATCGCCGCAGGCATGCGCGTCCGCGGCTATCTGTCGACGGCGTTCGGCTGTCCGTACGAGGGCCCGGTGGACGAGGCGACGGTCGCCGCGCTGAGCGCGCAGCTGGTGGACCTCGGCGTCTTCGAAGTCGCCGTCAGCGACACGATCGGGATCGCAAAGCCGGCCGACGTGCCGCGCGTGCTCGACGCGGTGCTCGCGAAATTGCCGGCCGAGAAGATCGCGCTCCACTTCCACGACACGCGGGGACAGGCGCTGGCCAACGTGAAAGCCGCGCTGCCGTTCGGCGTCCGCACGTTCGACGCGTCAGCCGGCGGGCTGGGGGGATGTCCGTACGCGCCCGGCGCGCCAGGAAACCTGGCGACCGGCGCGCTCGTTCAGATGCTGGATGAAATGGGGATTGAAACCGGGGTGTCGCTCGACGCGCTTACGCAGGCTGCGTCGTTTGTTCGGTCGCGCCTTCGGCCGTCAACAGCTTGATGACCTCTTCCCACGGCATCATGTTGATCGCGTCGTAGTCCGCCGGGCAGCCGAACTCGCGCTGCTGAGGCGCCGTCGGATTGCCCATCGACACGCACAGGCCGCAGCCGATGCAGAGGTCCGCGCGCACCGCGCACACCATCCGTCCGTCCCGATCAGGTTCTTCGACGATGCAGCCGGCGACGGGGCAGGCGGCCTGACAGATCGAGCACGCAAAGGCGCCGAAACACCGATCCGGATCGATTACCGCAACTGTCTTCGGGGCCTTCTTGCGGGGCCCGGACATCATCTTGGTCCACATGTGGACCCGATTATATCGCGGGCTAGCGCTGGAGGGGATGGCCGGTCGGCGGGTCGCCGGCTTCGGGAATCGTGGCCCAGAGCGACGCCGTGTCTTCCCAGATCGTGTTGCCCGCGTTCGACGCGAAGTACCGCGTGTTGTTGATCATGTCGAGCGGGTCGCCGCCGGCTTTGAACGCGAGGCCGGTGACGCCTCCGCCGAGCGCATTGCAGGTGTCGGGCGCGCCGGCAAACGGCGTCGAGAACACCTGGAACTGGTAGCCGCTCTTGACGACCGTGTCGGCTGCCGCAAGATCGCCTTTCACGAACCCTTCATTCGCCCCGGTGGGGGGCTTGCCGAGCGTGCTGAGTGTAGGCGCGTAGAAACCGCTGCCGCAGGTGATGGCGAACGCAATCTGGGCGCTGCTGATGACGCGGAGCGTGCTGACAGCCGACGCCGACTGGGCGGAGCCTTTCGCAGCCAGCAGACGCGGCATCGCGATGCCGCACAGCAGGCTGATGATGCCGCACACGAACAGCAGGTCGATGAGCGCGAAACCCGCGGCCGAACGGAGACTCTTCACTTACACAACCTCCCTTACCCCGCCCTGCAGAGCTTATGCCTGATTAATATCTCAGGCCAAGGCTCGCAAAATCAAACACTTACCTTCTTCGACCCTGCGGAACACGTGACGCTTTGTGTCACGTCCTGGGGCAGCCTGACAATTATTGACCAGCTTTTCGGCCCTAAACGGCCATTCCTGTAGTGGCAGTTACAATTCGAGCCGTGCGGCGGGTCATACGGCTCCTGGGGCAGTTGCTACTCATTCTCATCGTCTTTGAGGCGTTGCTACACGTCTACAACCCGCTGCCCTTTCGCGTCCGCGGGAATCGGATCATTCTCCCCGTCCATCAGCACTACGTGTTCACCATCGACGGCACGACCAAGCTCGATCACGTCGTCCACCACACGAAGAACTCGCTCGGCTTTCGCGGACCGGAGCCGCCGAAGGACTTCTCGAGTCGTCTGACTGTCCTTACCATCGGCGGCAGCACCACCGAATGCCTGTTTCTTTCCGACGGCAAGACGTGGACCGACGAGATGGCGCGGCGGCTCGCGCCGGCGTTC
>DATNBT010000297.1:0-4455 GCA_035571855.1 Vicinamibacterales bacterium | reverse complement strand
GTATGCGATGACCACCGACACCGCCGCGGTCGCGCAGACAATGGAGAGGCGAGCGAGTGTTCGTCGGAACCGCATTGATTAATGATACCGCCGCTACGAGCGAACGATCGTCTGGGTCGAGACTCCCGATGCCGAGGGTCGACGCGCACGTCGTTCACGATTCTCGCGACGATACGATCCAAACCCGTGTCACGCGCGGTTAGCAGCACTTCGCGGCTTGAGCGAGCAGATTCTGCCACGCCGGAAGCGGCGCTGTCGGACATTTTCTTCGTCTCGCTGCTCACTTCCGGCCTGTGCCGGACGCTCGTGCGCGCTCGATGCGCAGGGCACGCGTCATGTTCGACGACGACGCTACAATGAGCCGATGTCCGGGAGCGATCACGTGAATCCGGCCAGCCCTGGCCAGAAGCTCACCTACGACGACCTGCTGCATCTGCCCGACGACGGGCTGCGGCACGAGGTCATCGACGGAGAGCACTACGTGACGCCGTCTCCGATCCCGAGACATCAACGCATCCTGGGAAATCTTCATTTTCTCTTCAGGACGTGGCTCGAACACCATCCGGCAGGCCAGGTGTACTTCGCGAGTCTCGACGTGATCCTCTCGGCCCACGACGTGGTCGTGCCCGACTTGATGTACGCGACGAATGAGCGTCTGGCGGACATCGCCACCGTGAAGAACTGGCGGGGCGCGCCGAACCTGATCGTCGAGATCGGATCGCCTGGCACGCGCAGGCGGGACGAGACGATCAAGCGGCGGCTCTACGAACGATCGGGCGTCGACGAGTACTGGATCGTCGATCCTGAGACCGACGTGGTGCGCATCTGCCGCCGCGAGCGCGACGCGTTTGCGCGAGTGATCGAACTGTCGCTGGAAGCAGGCGATGTGGCGACCACCCCGCTGCTGCCCGGTCTCGAACTGCCGCTCTCTGGAATTTTCCGGGAATAGCCGCTCGAGCTCTGCCTTACAATCGGCGCCATGTCCCATATGTCGCGCCGGAAGTTCGTCACGTCTGCAGTCGCCGCATCGATCGCATCGACGGGAACGGCGACCGCCCAACAGCCGTCGAATCGTGTGACCGGCTACGATCACGTCGCGCTGCCGATGCAGGACACGGACGCGATGGTCGCGTTCTACCGGAAGCTGGGTTTCGAAGTCCGCGAGAACGCGAATGCCGTGTCGGTGTACGCAGGACGCAACATGATCAACTTCCATCGGCCTGCACGCTGGCAGGACAGGACGTTCACGCTGCGGGCGCCGGCCGCGAAGCCGCCGTGCGGCGATCTCTGTTTCGTGTGGGACGGCACGCCCGCGCAGTTGAAAGCCTGGCTGGATGCGTCAGGCGCGCGCGTCGAAGAAGGTCCGGTGCCACGGCCCGGCGGACGACAGGCACAGGGCACGAGTACTTACACTCGCGATCCTGACGGCAACCTGCTCGAATTCATGATCTACGGATAACGCCATGGCCTATCCCGTCAACATCACCGTGCAACCGCTGCTCAAGAACCGCGATCGCGTGACGACGTTCTTCCGGTTCTTCCTCGCAATCCCGCACCTCATCCTCGTCGGCGGCGCCGCGTTCGGGTTCGGGTCGGGCATGAGCCACAGCAGCTGGTCGCTCGGCAGCGGAGAAGGTCTCCTCGGCTTCGTCGCCTTCTTCCTCGCGGTCATCAGCTGGTTCACGATCGTGATCACGGGAAGCCACATCGTCGGCATCCGGCAGTTCACGCAGTTCTTCCTGCGATGGCGGACCCGCGCGGTCGCGTACCTGATGCTGTTCGAGGACGCGTATCCGCCGTTCGGCGACGACGAGTATCCCGCGTCGATCGCGATCGTCGATCCCGCCGGCCCGCGCGATCGCGTCACCGTCGCCTTCCGCATCATCCTCGGCATCCCGCACTTCATCGTCCTCTGCTTCGTGATGTTCGGCTGGTGCATCACGACGATCATCGCGTGGTTCGCGATTCTGTTCACCGGCGAGTATCCGCAGGGCCTGTGGGAATTCGGCGTCGGCACGATGCGATGGATGCTGCGCGTCGAGGCGTACATGCTGCTGCTCGTCGACGAGTACCCGCCGTTCTCCCTCAGTGAATGACGTCGATCGCTTCATTCAGGCTCAGGACGGCGGCGCGTACGCGCAGGCGCTCGCGGAGCTGAACGCCGGCGCGAAACGCAGCCACTGGATCTGGTTCGTCTTCCCGCAGCTCGCCGGCCTCGGCAGCTCTCCGATGGCGCGCATGTACGGCATTCAAGGCGTGGACGAAGCGACGGCGTATCTTCGGCATCCGGTCCTTCGCGCGCGGCTGCTCGAAGCGATGAACGCGGTCCGCTCGCAGTCATACACGACTCTTCGAAGTCTGATGGGATCGGAGATCGACGCGCTGAAGCTCGTGTCGTCGATGACGCTGTTTCGTGAGATCGGAAGACGGCTGCATGACGACGAGGTCGAGACTGCCGCCGCGGACATTCTGAACAACGCACAGGCAGAGGGGTTCTCCGCCTGCGAGTTCACGCTACGACAGATTCGACAGGCCTGAAGGCCTGTACTACAGCAGACTCGACAGGCCCTTCAGGCCTGCCGTGCGCGTGCTCGCAACAACTCGCGTTCCCGTTCGTTCTTCGTCATGCCGGCCGCGCGCTCGAATTCCTCGCGCGCTTCGCCGGCGCGTCCCGCCTTCATCAGCAGATCCCCGCGAACGGCCGGCAGCAGGTGATACGTCTTCAGCGCCGGATTGTCGCGCAGGTGCTCGAGCGCGTCGAGCCCGGCCTGCGGACCCGAGGCCATGCCGACCGCCACGGCTCGGTTCAGATCGACGATCGGGGAAGGAGAGACGGCGGCGAGCTCGTCGTAGAGCGAGACGATGCGCGCCCAGTCCGTGACGGCCGCGTCGACGGCTCGCGCGTGACAGGCGGCGATGGACGCCTGGAGAAAATACGGGCCGCGTCCACGTTCGAGACGCCCGGCACGCGAGAGCGCATCGAGGCCGCGCCGGATCAGCAGCCGATCCCACAGGGCCCGGTTCTGATCCATCAGCAGGATCGGCTCGCCTGTCGCATCGACACGTGCGCGCAGCCGTGACGCCTGGATCTCCATCAGCGCGACCAGCCCGTGCACCTCGGGCTCGCCCGGCGCCAGTTCGGCGACGATGCGGCCGAGCCGGAGCGCTTCGTCGCACAGATCCGGGCGCGTCCAGTCCGCGCCGGCCGTCGCCGTGTAGCCTTCGTTGAAAATCAGATAGAGGACCGCGAGGACCGACGACACGCGGGCCTCGAGCTCCGGACCGCGCGGAACCTCGAACGGCACCTGTTCCTCAGCGAGCGTCTTCTTCGCGCGGACGATCCGCTGTGCGATCGTCGGCTCGGGCGTCAGGAACGCGCGCGCGATTTCGCCGGTCGTCAGGCCTCCGAGCAGCCGCAGCGTCAGCGCGACGCGCGCCTCCATCGACAGCACCGGATGGCAGGAGATGAAGACGAGCCGGAGCAGGTCGTCCCCGACGGCGTCGTCGAGCGCCGACTCGTAATCGGGAGCCTGCTCCTGCGTGTCGCGCAGGTCGCGGCCGATCTCGACGTGCTTCCCGTCGAGCATGCGGTTGCGGCGGAAGTAATCGATCGCGCGATGTTTCGCTGCGGCCACCAGCCACGCCCCAGGGTTGCGGGGGATCCCCTCGTCGGGCCACTGCACGAGCGCGGCGACGAGCGCGTCGTGCGCGAGATCTTCCGCGACGCCGACGTCGCGCACCATGCGCGTCAGCGCCGCGATCACTTTCGGCGACTCGATCCGCCAGACGGCATCGATCGCCTGGCGTGTGTCGTTGTCGGGATTCTTTCCGGCGGCCGTCACCGGCCACCAGTTTACCGGGCCTGCGGCGGCTCGTTGATCTCCAGGATCTCGCTCGTGCCGGTCCCGGCGACCGACAGGAACCGCTTCGTCCATTCGATCGCCTCGGCTTTCGAGTCGACCTTGATGATCGCCACGCCGCCGACTATTTCCTTGGCTTCGGCGAACGGACCGTCCGTCACCGTGTACTTCCCGTTGTCGAGCGTCACTCGCGCGCCGTGCTTGCTCGACTTGCAGCCTTCGGTCGACAGGAGCACGCCCTTCTGCATCATCTCGCCGATGAGCGCGCCCATCGTCGTCATCTCTTCCTGCGTCGGCGGGGCAGAGCTGTCGCGACCGGGTTTGTAGAGACACAAATACCGCATGGTTTCCTCCGTTTGTCGTTCAGGGTTCAGGGTTCAGCGTTCAGCGCTCTTCCGTCTCAGTTCTCAGTTCGCCGGAGCCGTCCCCAGAGGACCGTCGCCGCCAGCAGGCCGAGGACGATCGTGAAGGCGGCGAACGGCGCCGGACCGTCGACGAGGTTCGTCACCGTCGCGCCGATCATGATGACGATGAGGCCCGCGGCGGCGACCGGCGTCAGCACCGGCATGATGCCGGTCAGACCGGGCACGATCAT
>DATNBT010000296.1:0-17265 GCA_035571855.1 Vicinamibacterales bacterium | reverse complement strand
CGTAGTCGCCGTCGACCGGGAAGTTGTGCTCGACGCTGAAGCCGCCGCGGGTGCCGAACGGCATCCCGTCGATGTGATGCTGCTGGCGGCCGGTGCCCGGCTCGCCCTGCGGCGGCAGCGAGATCACCATGTTCGCCACGTCGCCGTACGTCGTCGTCTCGGCCGGCGCTTTCGTGTTGCCGATCGCTTCCTCGGCGACGGCGCGCGCGGCGTACACATATTGATCCACGAAGTTCGGCGTGACCTGGAGCGCGGCGGCGTTGTTGTCGAAGTTGCCCTTGATGTTGTCGTCGGGCAGCCAGGCGGTCGCGTCGATGTCGAAGCCGATCAGATCGCGGATGGCGTAGCCGTACTCGCGGCGGTTGATGCGCCGCAGCGGCACGCGTCCCGGCTCGCTCGCCGCAGCCGCGGTGTCGATTCTGTTTTCGAGATACGACACGAACTCGGCGCTCGCGTGCGCGTCCGGGCGCTTCGCGCCGCCGGGCGGCATCAGGCCGCCGCGCAGCTTGCGAATCACCTTCTCGGCAATCTCGTTGCTCTGCGGGCTCGCGACGGGGTTGTCGAGATTCAATGCCGACAGGGCCAGGCCGCCGGAATGCACCCGGTCGCTGTGGCAGGTCATGCAGTACTGATCGACGAGCGCCTGCGGTGAAGAGGTCGCCGGTGCGGCCGGGGTCTGGGCGCTGACGGGCCTGCGACCGTCACCGGCAGCGGCGACATACAGCAGGACGGCCACGGTCGCGAAGGCAGTCTTCATCCACCACGAAGTTTAGCCGGGGATCCGCGATGCGACAAGAAACAACCTGGGCCCGGCGCCTGGCTACTGGATTGCTGCACACGATGGCTTGGATGAATGGAGGCCCCTGATGACAACTGGATCAATGGAACGACAGGACCACTCGGAAGGAAAGATCGCTCGAGCTATTGAGGAACAAACGGCGAGACTGCCGTCGGATACGTTTCTATGGGCAGCCGCCGGCGCCATCTCGACGTCGCTGACACTTCGGCTGCTCGGCAAGGACCAGGCAAGCTTGTTTGTCGGCCAATGGGCACCGACGCTGCTGATCCTTGGGCTGTACAACAAGCTCGTGAAGCAGCTCGGGCACGATCGACAGACCGCCGTCGCGTAGGGCAGACGGGCCTCGCGAGCGACGCGAGGCTCTTCTTCACCACCTCGGCGCCCACCGCCGCTCTGGCGTAGAATCGGCGCCGTGCACCGTGTGACATTGCTTGCCCTCCTGATGTCCGGCGTCGCGGCTCATGGACGCGCCGACGTCGTCGAGCTTACGAAGAAAGTTGCCGGCACGACCGTGCAGTACAAGGTCGTCCTGCCGGCCGGCTACGACCCGGCGAAGAGCTATCCGGCGATCCTCGCCTTCGGCGGCGGTCCGCAGACGATGAACACGGTGGACGCCGTTCTCAATCGCAACCTGCGCGAGCAGGCCGAGAAGCGCGGCTACATCGTCGTCGGTGTCGCGGCGCCGAACGGGGACCTGTTCTTCGAGGAAGGCGACCGCATCTTCCCCGCGTTCCTGAAGGCGATCCTCGCCGACTACAAGATTCAGGACGGCAAGTTCCACATCGCCGGGCCGTCCAACGGCGGCATCGCCGCGTTTCACGTCGCCGCGCGCAACCCGGAGTACTTCATCTCGGTGACGGCGTTTCCCGGCTACATGTGGGAGCCGAACACCGCCAAGCTGCAGGCGATCTCGAAGATGTGCGTGTTCATGTACGTCGGCGAGAACGACGAGTACCGGTGGCACGGCGAGATGAAGCGCGAGGTGGAGTTCCTGAAGTCGAAAGGCACCGTCGCCCGCTACACGGAAGAAAAAGGACAGCCGCACCGCATGGAGACGCTCGCGGGCCCCGGGGCCGCGCGGCTGTTCGAGAACTTCGAAGAGACGAAGAAAGGCTGCAGCCGGTAATGACCACGAAACGCATTCCGACGCTCATCGGCCTTCTGCTCTGCGCCGGCGCCACGCTGACGGCGCAGCGCTCCGCACACGAGTTCGTCATCAGCCCGCCGTACAGGCCTGCGCCGGAGCTGACGGTGAAGCCCGGCGTGCCGCGCGGGACGCTCCACCGGCTCGTCATGAAGTCCGAGGACAGCAAAATATTTCCCGGCATGTCGCGCAACAAGCCGGGCGTCGTCGTGCCGTACGAGCGCGTCGTCAACGTGTACGTGCCGGCGGGGTACGTCGCGGGCACCGTCACGCCGTTCATCGTCGTTCAGGACGGCGACAGCGAGAGGTACAAAGATCCGCTGCCGCCCGCGCTCGACAACCTGATCTACGAAAAGCGGATTCCGTCGATGGTCGCCGTGATGGTGCATTACGGCGGCGTGGCGGCCGACGGCGAGCGGAGCTTCGAGTACGACACGGTGTCGGAGCGCTACACGACGTTCATCGAGACGGAAGTCCTGCCGAGAGTTGCCCGCGAGCTCAATATCAAGTTCACGACGGACCCGGAAGGACGCGCGTCGATGGGCGGCAGCTCAGGCGCGATCTGCGCGTGGACGATGGCGTGGTTCCATCCGGAGCTGTACAGGCGCGTGCTCAGCTACTCCGGTTCGTTCACGAACCTCGAAAGACCGCAACGCACGGACACCTCGCGTGGCGGATGGGACTACCACCAGACGCTGATTCCTTCTTCTCCTGCGAAGCCGATCCGGATCTGGATGCACGTCTCGGAAGACGACATCGGCGCCAATCGCGAGGAAGCGTCGCTGATGAACTGGGTGCTGGCGAATCAGCACATGGCCGCCGCGCTGCGGCTCAAGGGCTATCAGTACCGCTACACGTTCTCCGAGGCGTCGGGACACGTGGACGCGAAGGTCGTCAACCAGACGCTGCCATCCGCACTGGAATGGCTGTGGGAGGGGTACCACCGATGAAGAAGGCCGTCTCTACGATCGCGTTCACGGCGCTGCTTGCGCTCGGGATCAACGCCCAGACACCGGCCCCGGCCCTGGCGCCGAATGTGACGCCGACGTGCGGCCCGAACGTGCCGATGAAGAACGTCGCCGCGGACTCACGCTGCTTCGAGCTCCGCACCTATACCGTCCAGAGCTCCAGCGGCAGCAACGCGGATCTCCTGCACGCGCGCTTCCGCCAGCACACCAACGCGCTGTTCAGGAAACACGGCATGACGATCGTCGGCTTCTGGCAGCCTGTGTCGAGGCCCGACCAGTTGATTTACATCCTCGCGTACAAGAACGCGGCGGCGCGCGACGCGGCGTGGGCGGCGTTCCAGTCGGATCCGGAATGGCAGAAGGTCCGCGCGCAGATGGCCGTGACCGTCAACGTCGACAACGTGTTCATGGTCGCGACCGACTACGGTCCGATCAAGTAGACAAAGCGCGCAAACGGCCGGCGGAGATGTGATATTTTCCGCCGATGAAAAAACTGATCCTGCTGGCGATCATCGTCGCCGTTGCGGGCCTCCGCCTCAGCGCACAATCGAATACCGCTTCCATCCTCGGCACGGTCGTCGACTCCTCGGGAGCGACCGTGCCGGGCGCGACGGTCACCGTCACCAGCACCACCACGACGATCGCGCAGAGCGCCGTCACCGATGCGCGCGGACGGTACGTCGTGCCGACGCTGGCGGTCGGACGGTACGACGTCAAGGCCGAGCTGCAGGGGTTCCAGACGGTCATTCAGCAGGGCGTCGACCTGACGGTCGGCAGCGAACGGGTCGTCGACTTCACGCTGCCGGTCGGCCAGCTCAGCGAGGCCGTCACGGTGCAGGCGTCGGCGCCGCAAGTCGAGACTACGACGACGCAGCTCTCGAATCTCGTCGATGAAACGCAGATGCGCGCGCTGCCGCTGAACGGACGCAACGTCGAGCAGCTCGTGCTGCTCGCTCCAGGCGTCTCGATCTACCAGAGCATCGTCGCCGGCGCGTTCTACGGATCGGCGCCCACCTACTCGGTGTCGGGCTCGCGTCCGAACGGGCAGGCGCAGATTCTCGACGGCACGAACATTCAGGACTACTTCAACCGCGGATCGGGCGCCGGGGTGATCGGCACGTCGATGGGCGTCGACGCGATCGCCGAGTTCCAGATGCTGACGAACACGTACAGCGCGCAGTACGGCGGCAACGGATCGGTGATGAACGCGGTGACCAAGTCGGGGTCGAACAGCTATCACGGCACCGCGTACGAGTTCATGCGCGACAGCAAGATGGACGCGAAGAACTACTTCGACCGGCCGACCGATCCGATTCCGCCGTTCCGCCGCGATCAGTTCGGCGCGACCTTCGGCGGCCCGATCAGGAAAGATCGGATGTTCTTCTTCGCCAACTACGAGGGCCTCGAGCAGTCGCTCGGCCTGACGCGAATCATCACGGTCCCGGACGCCAACGCGCGTGCCGGCCTGCTCCCGATCGGTCCGGGCGGCGCGCTCGTCAACGTCGGCGTCGATCCGCGCGTCGCGCCGTACATGAAGTTCTGGCCGGCGCCCGACCGGCTCGTGGGCGGCGGGCAGGGCGTCACGACGCTCAACCCGACGCAGACCGCGCACGAAAACTACGTCACCGCGCGCGTCGACCTGTCGCTGACGCAGAAGGACTCGCTCTTTGTCCGGTACGTCAGCGACGTCGCGCTGCAGAACGATCCGGCGGCCGGACCCATCCCCGAGCTGTGGCCGGCGGTCAACTCGAACAACAACCAGTTCGCGACCGCGGAGGAGAAACACATCTTCTCCGGCGGCTCGCTCAACCTGCTGCGCGTCGATTTCTCGCGCCCGTGGCAGCGCAGCCAGACCGACGTGCTCACGCATCCCGAGTTCCAGTTCTTCCCGAACGAAGGGCTGCCCGACGGCAGCCTCGCGGTGGGCAGCGGCATCACGGGGTTCGGGTCCGCCGCGCCCGGACCGTGGCAGTTCAGCCAGGGCCGCACCGGCATCGCCGACGACATCTACCTCACGCGGGGCGCGCACAACCTGAAGTTCGGCGGATCGATCACGCGCGTCGCCTCCGACGTCTTCTCGCCGATTCCCGGACAGGGCGGCTTCACGTTCAACAGCTTCCAGCTGTTCCTGCAGGCGGTGCCGCTGCAGTACAGCGGCACGCTGCCCGGCCAGCGCGACGCGTCGCGGCAGTTCCGCGAGCTCTACTACGTCGGCTACGTCCAGGACGACTGGCGCGTGTCGCCGAACGTGACGCTGAACCTCGGCCTGCGCTATGCGCCGACCAACAACGGCACCGAGGCGGACAACAAGATGCACCGCATCATCGATCCGCCGAACAGCCTCGGCTTCGAGGCGGTGTCGAACATCTACGACCACAACCCGTCGCTGCGCAACTGGGACCCGCGCATCGGCGTCGCCTGGGATCCGTCGAGCGATCACCGCACGGCCGTGCGCGCGGGATTCGGCGTCTTCCACGGGATCATCGGGCCGCGCGACTACGCGGCGACCTACTACAACTCCCCGCCCTTCGTGACGGGCGTCGAGCTCAATCCGATTTTCCTGAAGCCGTTCACCAGCGTGAACCCGGCGCTGCCGACGCAGACCTTCGCCATGGACATGAAGAACGGGCTCGCGACGCCGTACGTCGTCCAGTGGAACGTCAACCTGCAGCGCGAGATCGCGCACAGCACGATCGCGACGATCGCGTACGTCGGTTCCCACAGCGAAAACCAGGTGCAGCAGATCCAGCTGAACCCGCCCGTCCCGATTCAGACGCCGAACGGCCCGCAGTTCGCCACGCTGCAGACGGTCGGCGGCCGGCTGCAGGTGGTCGACAACGTCCGCGTGAACCCCGCCTACGACAACCTGTCCTCGTCGCGGACGATCGGCTGGGCGAACTACCACGCGCTGCAGCTCGGCGTGAATCGCCGCTTCACCGACGACTGGTCGGCGCAGCTGTCGTACACCTATTCGAAATGCCGCGACATCAACTCCGGCAGCTTCCTCGTCGACGGCGGCACGACGCTGTCCAATCCGTTCGATCCCAACGCCGACGAAGGGCCGTGCTCGTACGACATCCGGCACAACCTCACGGTCAACAGCCTCTATACGCTTCCCTTCCACGGCAACCAGGCCGTCGAAGGCTGGCAGTTGAGCACGGTCGTGTCCGCGCACTCCGGCAATCCGTACAACATCACCACCGGCATCGCGACGCAGACGTTCCGCGGATCGGCCGCACGGCCCAACGTGATCCCCGGCTGCGATCTCGAGGCGAACCAGAGCATCGATCACTGGTTCAACGCGGCGTGCTTCACGCTGCCGTCCGTCGGCTTCCTCGGCAACTTCGGACGCAACGTCCTCACCGGCCCGGATCTGGTGAACGTCGACGCGTCGGTGCTCAAGTCCGTCCGGTTCTCGCGCGGAACGGATCTGCAGTTCCGCCTCGAGGTGTTCAACCTGCTCAATCGCCCGAACTTCGGACTGCCGAGCGGCGCGGTGTTCAGCGCGGGCGCCGTCGCGGGCACCGGCGTCGTCAACCCGACGTACGGGCGCATCACGAGCACGCGCACGACGTCCCGGCAGATTCAACTTGGATTGAAGCTGAGCTTCTGAGGGGAGCCTAGAGCTGCTGTTTGTCGAGCCAGCCGCGAAGGACCTCGAAGACTTCGCGGTTGTTCTTCTCCAGCAGCATCAGGTTGCCGTTGCCGGTGACGCCGTAGTCGCGCAGGCGCAGCATCTCGACCGAACATCCCGCCTGCTTCAGGAACTCGACGTTCGCGACCGGTGAGCCGCCGGCGCCGTTCTCGCTCGTCATCCACGCGATCGGAATGCCCTTGATGTTCTTCCACTGACGCGCGGGCTCGGCCTGCAGCTTGTACGGATTCGCGATTGGACGCGGCGAGTCCGGCGGCGGCGTGCGCTCGACGAGCGTGAAATCCGTGAGCGCGTTCGCCGGCGGATCGTACGTCATCGGCAGCGCCGTCAGTCCCCAGCGCAGCTGGCGCTCGAACGGGTTGCCGTTGATCTCCATGCACACGATGCCCTTCACGAGATTCGGGCGGCGATCGGCGACGCCCCAGCCGAAGAACCCGCCGAAGGCGTGGCCGTGGATGATGCACGGGCCGAGGCGATCGACGAGCTCGACGCCGCCGCTCCACGCGAGATCGCTGTGGAACGCCTCGTCCGCCGTGTTGCCCGACTCGCACGCCATGAACTGGCCGATGAACGGATCGTCCATGCCGCCCGGTCCGGGCCACTGCGGCGTCTTGAAGACGTTGGTCGCCGCGATCAGGCCTTCGTACGGCGGGACATTGTTCAGGTGGCTCGGACCGAGCGCGTCCGGGTGGTACGGCGATCGTCCGTAGCTCGGACGATCGATCCAGTACACCGCGTAGCCCTCGCGCACGAAGTAGTGGACCCATCCCGGACGCCGGCCGAGGCCCATCATGTGCGTGCCCTGCCCGCCGCCGCCGTGCACCATGACGATCGGATACGGATGCCGCCGCTTCGCGGGAATCATGTACTGCACGAACATCTGACCCTGCGGAATCGTTCCGTACGGCATCACCTTCTTGCGGACACCGATCCAGAAACCCCCTTGATCCGAGAGTTCGAGGTTCGTGGGTTCGGTGTTCGGCGTGGAGGTTCGGACAGGCGGCGCCGCGCCGGTGCCAACCGGATCGACGCGTGACGCAATCCACGACGCCGATGGCTCCATCGTGTCGACGGCGAGCGTGGCTTTGACGAGCGACGGGCGCGCTTCCGCGGTGACGCGCGCGAAGACGTCGCCGTCGCCGTGCGTGACGAGGATCGCCGGCCCGATGTCGTCGAGCAGCAGCGCGCCGCGGCTCTTCCACAGCGCCTGCGTGATCGCGTTGTTCGCCATCGGCTGATTCATCGACGCGACCGCCTGCGCGACGAGGGGATCGCCGACGTCCCTCTTCAACGCCGCGGCGGCCTTCTCGAACGTGGGCGCTTCGCGATCGAAGAGGCCGTGGACGAACGGCTGGTAGGGATTGCGTCCCTGTCCCGGCCGATCGACGACGTGCACCGCGTAGCCCTGGCGGAGAAACGCGTTCACCCACGTCAGCCAGTCGCTCCCCTGTCCGTATCCGCCGTGAATCAGGACGACGGGATACGGATGCCGCTGCTGCCGCGGAATCCAGCGTTCGACATACATCTGCGAGCCGTCGACGACGGTGCCGCGCGCGAGCTTCGCGCGCTCGACGCCGTAGAACCAGTAGCTCCATTCCGCGACGTCGAGTGTCCCGGCGCCGCTCTGCGCCGAGGCAGGCCTGAGGGCCTGCGCCACAACTGCTCCCGCGACCGCGGCGCCGAACTCACGTCTCGTCAGCATGCGGGAATCATATCCGGCGTGGTAACGTCAGGCTCGTGCGTCGTTCAGGGTTCAGGGTTCAGCGTTCATGGCTGGTGAGGTTCGCGGCCGCCGCGTGGCTGTTCACGCAGCTGTCGGTCCTCGTGGCGTCGCCGGCGTCGCTGCTCGCCGCGACTCGGGCCGCCGACGCTCCCGCATGCACCTGCTCGCACACCGGCCACGACGCGTGTCCGATGCACCACCCCAAACCGCGCGATCCGCACGGCTGTGAATGCCGCAGCACCACGGATCCGGCAAACGCGACGCTCGTCTCGCTCCTCGGCCCGATCGCCGTGATGCCTCACGCCATCGCATCGGTCGCCGCCCCTCCAATTACCCAATTACCAAGTTACCCAATTACCGGATTCGCCTCCCCCGTCACTCCCCCCGACGGTCCACCGCCCCGCGGCTGAACGTGTTTCCGGCAGGCCTGACGGCCTGCACGACAACTGCGTTCAGGAGGTGTATCGGTGCGATTTGTACTCGCGTGTGTGTGTTGCCTGTGTACGTGCGTGTCTGCGTTCGCGCAGGAAACGATCAACTCCGCCAGCGTCAGCGGACGCGTCCTCGATCCGCAGGGCGCCGTCGTCCCCGGCGCGCTCGTCGTCGCGAAGCAGACGCAGACCAACATTCAGACCGAGAGCGTCACCGACGGCGAGGGGCGCTTCCGCTTCCCGTACCTGCGTGTGGGACCGTACGAAATCACCGTCCACCTGCAGGGATTCTCGGCGCCGACGCGTACGCTCACGCTCACGGCAGGATCCGCGTACGACATCTCCGTCGCGCTGACGGTCGGGGCGCTCGAAGCCAGCGTGACCGTGACCGGCGACGCCACGCTTCTCGAAGCCGCGCGCAGTCAGATTGCGGCCACGGTGCCTGAAGAAGAAGTCCGGACGCTGCCGATGAACGGACGCCAGTTCCTCGACATCGCCCTGCTCGTGCCCGGCGTGTCGCCGACCAACACCGCGAGCACCCAGCTGTTCGCGGAAACCTCCGCCGTGCCCGGCCAGGGGCTTTCGATCGGCAGCCAGCGCAACTTCTCCAACAACTTCATCGTCGACGGGCTCTCGGCCAACGACGACGCCGCCGGCCTGAGCGGGATGCCGATCGCGGTGGATGCGATCGATCAGTTCCAGGTCGTGACGTCCGGGGGGCAGGCCGAGCTCGGACGCGCGCTCGGCGGCTACGTCAACGTCGTCACGAAGAGCGGCACGAACGAGCTGCACGGCGATGGCTACGGGTACTTCCGCGACGACCGCCTGAACGCCGCGAATCCGCTGACCGGCGCCACGCTGCCGATGAATCAGAAACAGTACGGCGCGAGCATCGGCGGGCCCCTCGAGCCCAACCGGACGTTCTACTTCGTCAACGCGGAGAACCGCCGGCTGAATCAGTCCGGCCTGACGACGATCTCCGATGCGAGCGTCGCGGCCATCAACGCGCGGCTTGCGGCGGTCCGGTATCCGGGCGCGCCCATCGCCACCGGCGTGTACCCCAATCCCGTCGACACGATCAACGTGCTCGGCAGAATCGATCACCGCGCCGGCGCGTCCGATCAGCTGACGATGCGCTATGCGGAGTACGGCGCGACGTCGACGAACTCGAGGAACGCGGGCGGCCTCAACGCGACGAGCGCGTCCGCGTCGCTCGACGACACCGATCGTGCGCTGTCGATGAGCAACGTCTGGACGCTGTCGTCACGGACGGTGAACGAGACGCGCGCCCAGTTCGTGTACAGCAACCTGCTCGCTCCTCCCGCGGACTCGATCGGGCCCGCCGTCAGCATCGCCGGCGTCGCGACCTTCGGTACGTTGTCCGTCGCCCCGACCGGCCGATTGAACAAGCTGTACGAAGTCGTGGACAACGTGTCGCACCAGGCGGGCGCGCACGCGCTGCGCGCGGGCGCGGACGTTCTCTTCAACGACGACACGATTGCCTTCCCGCGCTCGATTCGCGGCAGCTACTCGTTCTCGTCGCTCGCGAACTTCCTTTCAGGCCTCTACAACAACGCCGGGTTCACGCAGACGTTCGGCGCGGCCGTCGTTTCGCAGACGAATCCGAACGTCGGCGTCTACGCGCAGGACGAATGGAAGGCGGCGCCGGGCCTGACGATCAACGCCGGCGTCCGTTACGATCTGCAGTGGCTCCCGACGATCGCCACCGACACCGACAACCTCGCGCCCCGCGCGGGCTTCGCCTGGACGCCGACCGCCTCGCGGCGCACGATCGTCCGCGGCAGCGCCGGCATCTTCTACGACCGCGTTCCGCTGCGCGCGGTCGCGAACGCGCTGCTGTCGGCGAACAACACCGCCGACATCGCGAACCTGCAGCAGACCAACGTCAGCCTCACGCCGGGACAGGCGGGCTCGCCGGCGTTTCCCTCCATCCTCGCCGCCGCGGTCCCCTCCGTCACCCTCCCGAATCTGACGACGATGGATCCGCGGATGAAGAACGCGTACTCACGGCAGGCGGCGTTCGAGATCGAGCGGCAGCTCGGCGAACGGACGACGCTGAGCGCCGGCTATCAGTACACGCGCGGCGTCGACCTGCTCATCCAGATCAACCGGAACGTGCCGTCGTGCGTGGCCGCCGGCACGAACAACGGATGCCGGCCGGTCGCCGCGTACGGGAACAACAACCAGTACTCGCCGTCGGCGGCATCCGCATACCACGGGTTTCACGTGTCGCTCGTCGGCCGGCCGCGCGCGTGGGGCTCGTATCGCGTCTCGTACACGCTGTCGAAGGCGATGGACAACGTCGGCGAGTTCTTCTTCAGCTCGCCGATCGATCCGTTCGACATCAACCGGGACTGGGGCCGCAGCGACGACGACCAGCGCCATCGTCTCGTGATGGACGGCACGCTGCGTATTCATGGATTCGAGATCGGCGGCGTGCTGCAGTACTACTCGCCGCTGCCGCTCAACGTCACGTCGGGCGTGACGACGGTGCAGGGGACGGCGGGACGGCCGATCGTCGACGGCGCGTTCATCGACCGCAACGCGGGCGACGGCCCGGACTTCTTCTCGCTCAACGCCCGCGTGAGCCGCACGTTCAGGGTGCACCGGCGCGCGCGGCTCGAGCTGATCGCCGAAGCGTTCAACCTCACGAACCGCACGAACGTCGTCGCGTTGAACGGCAACTTCGGGGCGGGCGCGTATCCGTCGGCTCCGTCACCGGCATTCGGCCAGGTCACGGCCGTCGGCGATCCGCGGTCCCTGCAGCTCGGGGCGCGAGTGGGATTCTAGGCCGGATCAATCCGCCTTCACCGCCACGACGAGCGCGCCCCACTGCTGGCGGCGCAGGCCCTTGCCGACGCGGCCGACGACGGCGTCGCTCGCGTACCCGAGACGAATCGGGACGCCCATCTCGCGCAGCGCGCGGAAGCGGCGGCGCCGCATGACGACGGCGCGCGGGCCCGCGCCGGCGAGAAACGCGCGCAGGCCGTTGACGCCGTCGAGCCGCTCGACGCGGCGCCCGGAGTAGTACCGCAGGCTCGCTTCCCACTCCTCCGCCTCGAACAGGCCGACGCGCACCGACGCCGGCTGGTGCGCCGCAATCCAGCGGCCGAGCGTCGGCGTCGGCCGGACATGCTCGAGCACCGGAAACCCGAACGCGACGACCGCCGCGTACGTCACGAGCAGCGTGCCCACGACGGCCGTCGGAAACACCGGCGTGCGCCACCCGGCCCGCCACACGCGGTACGCGATCGCGAGCGCGCCGATCACGGCCGCGATCGGAAAGATCACGGCGTCCGGCGACAGCTGCAGATCGAGATCGAACATCGTGAGGCCGAGCACGAGCGCGCCGCCGATGAGCGCGATCGGCAGCGCGACGACGATCGCCCGCTGCCAGAACGCCGGCTGCGTCTTCTCGGACGCGACGGCCCACGCGCGCGCCGCGACCAGGCACAGCGCCGGCGCCGCCGGATAGATGTAGTGATCGAGCTTGAACCGCGCGATCGTGAACACGCCGAGCACCGCGCCGATCCAGCACAGCAGCAGCCACTCGCGCCGATCCGCCGTCTCGCCCCGCGTCCACGCGAGGTCGACGAAGCGCCCCGTCGCGATCAGGCTCCATGGCGCGAAGGCGCCGAAGTACGTGCGCACGTAGAAGAAGTAGTTCGGCTCGCTGTACACGTACGGATGCGTGACGTACCAGACGTTTCCCTGGATCACGTAGCGCTGGAAGAATTCGCGGCCGAAGCGCCACGCCATCCACACGAACCACGGCGACGCGAGCGCGACGGCGGCGAGCGGTCCGGAGAACCAGCGCAGGCGCCGCAGCTCCGTTCGCGCCGACGGCACGAACGCGAGCGCGCAGCCGAACGCGGCGCCGAGCAGCAGCGCGGCGACCGGGCCTTTCGTCATGATCGCGAGCGACAGCAGCAGATAGCCCGCCCACTGCAGCCGCGGGCGGTCGCGCAGCGCGGCCACAATCAGGCACGCGACCGCGCCGAAGAGAAACGCCGTGAAGAGCATGTCGAACAGACCGATGCTCGACAGCGCGAACGTCGCCGGCATCGTCAGCAGCATCGCGGCGGCACGGCGTCCCGTCGCGCGATCGAACAGCTCGCGTCCGAGCCAGAACGTCGTTCCGATCAGGGCGACCGCGGCGAGCGCGCTCGGCAGGCGCGCGGCGAACTCGTTCATGCCGAACGTCAGGAACGAGAGGCCCTGAATCCAGTGAAACAGGACCGGCTTGTCGATGAACGGCACGCCTCCGACGAGCGGCACGAGCCACTCGCGCGCGGCGAGCATCTCCTTGGTGATTTGCGCGTAATGCGCTTCGTCAGGATCGAGAAGACTGAGGTACCCGAGCCGCCAGAAAATGATGAACCAGAGCAGCGCCACCCAACCCGCGACCCGCAGGACTCGACGCATAAGGGTGACGTAAGAAGTACATCAAAAAGGTTCAGGGTTCAAGGTTCAATGTTCAATGTTCAGGATTCCTTCCTGTCAGGGAGTTCATCTAGAGGATCGGGCCACCAGGTGCGCTGCAGGTACAGCAGCGCGACGCCGACGCCCCAGCGGTTCGGCGTCGTCCACAGCAGGATGGCGCCGAGGACCGCCATCAACGCGAAGAGCGACACCGGACCGAGCCGCGATCCGAGCTCGAAGTAGACGACGATGATGCCGGCGGCGACGGGGATGCGATCGCCGATGATCGTGAACGCCCACGTGTCGCCTTCGGTGGGTTCGTACACCAGGCCGCAGTTGGGGCACTGCTTCACTTCGGTCGCCCAGCGCGCGTAGATCTTCCCGACGCCGCAGTGCGGGCAGCGCTTCATCAGCCCGCGCCCGAGTGCCGTCAGTGCGTGAGGACTTCTCCGACCGCCGCCAGCGACGCCAGCCATACCAGGAGGAACACGATACGTGCTTTCGCCGCCATCTGGAAAGTTAGACGCCGGGGCCGCAGGGATTGTCTGTCGCGATACAGCAGCGCTGCCGCGGCGAGACAACTCAGAAAGTGTGCAGCCGGCGCTTGAAACTGTGAAAAACTCTGCGGCTGCCAGATGTTGTCCTCGGGCGTCCGACTCAGGACGCGACTCGTAGCGCTCGGCCTGATCGCCACAGCGCCGGCTCTCGTCGTCCTTCTTTATACGCAGTCGATCGAGCGCACGCGCGCGCGCGAGCAGACCGTTGCCGACATCCGGCAGGTGACGCAGCTCGCGGCCGGCCAGCAGGCGACGTGGTTCGACGGCGTCCAGCGGCTGCTGCTGACGCTGGCGCAGCTGCCCGACGTCCAGAGCAGCGACGCGTCCGCGTGCCGGCGGCTGCTGCCCGGCGTGCTGCGCGATCATCCCGGCTACATCAACATCTGGATCGACAAGACGAGCAGCCCGAACAACGCCTTCTGCGAAGCCATCCCCGTCGATCCGAAGATCACGGCGGCGCATCCGACGCGGCCGTGGTACCGGCGCGCCGTCGAGTCGCGGACGACGGCCGTCGGAGATTTTCAGGTCAGTCCGGTGACGAACATGCCGGACGTGATCATCGCGCATCCGCTCCTCTCGCCGGCCGGCGCGATTGAAGGCGTCGTGGCCGCGGCGATCAGCCTGCAGCCGTTGAACAGCATCGCCGCGAGAGCGCAGCTTCCGCCGGGGACGACGCTGACGCTGATGGACCGGCAGCGCAAGATTCTGGCGGAGTATCCCGGGGGCAGGCGGCGCATCGGCGACGAGATGCCGGTGCTGGCGGACTCGGCGCTGTTCGCCATGGCGCACGTGAAATCCGGCTACGACACGGGGCTGGACATCTGCATGGAAGTCGAGCCTCGCGCGGCCATGGCGTCCACGAACGCGCTCCTTCAGCGCCAGGCGGTGCTGCTGCTCCTGCTGCTCGCCGCAACCATCGCCGCGTCGCTCATCGGCGGTGAACGTTTCGTCCGCCGGCCGATCGCCGCGCTCGCCGACGTCACGAGACGCCTCGCCACGGGCGATCTCTCCGCGCGCGCGCACCTGCGCCGCAGCGCGCCGGGCGTCGACGACCTCGCGATCGCCGTCAACGCGATGGCGACCGAGATGGAGATCCGATCGCGCGCCGAGCGCCGCGCGCAGAGCGAGCTGCGCGAGTCGGAGGAACGGCTGCGTCACGCGCAGAAGCTCGAGACCGTCGGACAGCTGGCCGCCGGCGTCGCGCACAACTTCAACAACCTGCTCACCGTCATCGCCGGCTTCACCGAGCTCATGATGGCGCGGCACGCGGAAGGCCTCGACCGCGCCGACCTCGAGGAGATCAGGAAGGCCGCCGGCCGGGGCGCCGTGCTCACGCGCCAGCTGCTGGCGTTCAGCCGGCGGCAGGACGCCGCGCCGACCAGGCTCGATTTGAATCAGACGATCAGCGAGCTGCGCGACATGCTCGGCCGCGTGATCCGCGAGGACATCGCGCTCAACATCACGCTCGCCCCGACGCCGGCGTGGGTGCTCGTCGATCCGCACGAGGTCGAACAGGTCGTGCTCAACCTCGTGCTGAACGCGCGCGACGCGATGCCGGCGGGCGGGCTGATCGACATCCGGATCTCGCACACGATGCTCGACGCCGCGACGGCCGCGCCTGAATTTCCTGCGCTCACCGGCTGGTACGTCTGCATCAGCGTGCGCGACACCGGCACCGGCATGCCGCCCGACGTCCGCAGGCATCTGTTCGAGCCGTTCTTCACGACGAAGGACGCCGGCAAAGGCACGGGCATGGGGCTCGCCTCGATCGACGCGATCGTGCGGCAGAACCGCGGCGGCATCGCCGTCGACACGGCGCCGGGCGCCGGCAGCACGTTCAGCATCTATCTCCCCGCCGTGTCCGCGGAGCTGCAGGTGCCCGCGCCCGAGACGGCACAGCGCCTCGGCGCGGTCCCCGGCGAGGGCGCCACGATCCTGCTCGTCGAAGACGAGGACCCGCTCCGCGCCGTCGTCGCCCGCATGCTCGGGCAGGCCGGCTATCGCGTGCTCGACGCGCGCGACGCCAGAGAGGCGCGGCAGCTGTTCGCGCAGCACAAGGACGACATCTCGGTGCTCGTGACCGACGTCATCATGCCGGAGATGAACGGGCCGGCGCTCGCGCAGCGGCTCGTCGCCGAGCGTCCGGAGCTGCGCGTGCTGTTCGTGTCGGGATATTCCGAGGAGCTCCCGGTGCTCAACGCCCCGGGCAAGTCGCAGTTCCTGCCGAAACCGTTCTCGTCGGCGACGCTGGTGGCCGCAGTCGCCGACCTGCTCGAGAGACGTTCGTAGCGTCCGGCTCCGGCCGGACGTCTAGTGGTGATCCAGCGTGACGATGTGCGGCGCGTCGTGCTCGACGCACGGCGGCGCCTCCAGCAGCGCGTCGTCTCTGCTCGTCGAGAGCTTGAGCTGACGCGCGTTCTGCACCCACGGCTTCGCCAGCACCAGCGGATCTTCGACCGTCGCCTGGTACGTGAGGACGTCGCCTTTGCGCGTGAAGCGCTCGATCACGTGCATCTTCTCCGAGTGGAAGTAGCCGTCGCTGCCGAGCCACGTGTCGTCGTTGAAGTTCGTGACGTCGACGACGAGCGTGTCGGCGCCTTCGAAGCGGCCGATCGAGTCGCCCATGTACGACGGATCGGCGTCCGCGCGATGCGGACGTCCGTCGGTCGGAATCACGCGGAACAGATTCGACGCGCCGTAGAGGAGGACGATCTGCCCCGGCGTCTGGACGATCTGGCTCGGCGCGCCCATGCGCGGCACGCCCTGCGGCTTGCAGTAGAACGCGGGATCGAGCACGCCCTGTTTGTCGGACAGCTCTTTCACCTTCGCGAGCAGCTCGGGCTTGTAATCGGGCTTGTTCGGCGCGGCCGCGCGGTTGTTGACCTGCGTGCGATCGAGCGCCTTGAAGACGTCGGTGCCGTTGGGATCGGTGCCCTTGAGCGGCAGCAGCCAGCGTACCGAGTCGCCGGGCTTCGCCGCGGGCGGCAGCGGCGCGACGCCCCAGATGCCGTTGAGATCGACCGTCTGCGCGAGCACGATCGACGGCAACAACATGAACCCGAGAACCGCAAACCCGAGAACCGCGAACCCTCGAACGACGAACCTCGTCATGGCTGCTTCCTCGCTTCGTCGTCGCCGAGCCAGAGCTCGACGCTGTGGCCGTCGGCGAACGTCATCTTCCGCATGAACGCGAAGTTGGAGTTGTCCTTGGCGTGATAGCCGCTGATCGTCACGGTCTGGCCCTGGCCGAAGTTCGCGCGCGTGACGCCCGCGCGCCGCGCGGCCGCCGGACTCAGGCTCGACAGCGACCACGGCGTCACCTTGCCGCTCTTGTCCTTCACGTCGAGATAGACGTAGACGTGCGGGTTGACCCACTCGATCTTCGTCACCGTGCCGGTGAGCGTGACGGGCTTGTTGATGTCGAACTCCGCGGCGAACGAGTGATGCGCGGCGAGCGGCACCCCCGCGAGGAGCAGCGACCCGATGGCGGCGATCAGTGTGCGTTTCATAAGATGAAATTCTACGGCAGGCCCGCCGGCAAAGGG
>DATNBT010000295.1:0-3149 GCA_035571855.1 Vicinamibacterales bacterium | reverse complement strand
TTGGCGTGAATGGCGGCGGCCAACCCTGAAGGTCCCGCGCCCACGATGATGACGTCGCGAACCGGCATCCTTCGATCGTATCCGTTCCTGCGCGTCCTGCCCATCCTGCCCGTCCTGCCCCTCATCCAACCCAAGCCGCCCTTCATCTGATTCCCACCGGCACGCGGCTGCCCGCGCTCTAGATTCCTCCTCGGAGGATCGTTATGAAACGCACGCTTCGTGAGGTTGCTGCAGCCGCTGTTCTGTCACTCGTGATCTTCATCCCCGCCGTCATCACGCTCCGCGCACAGTCCGTTCAGGGTCCCGACCTGATCGGCGCCCTGAAGAAGACGCCCGGCGTGCTGGGCGTCGAGGCGGGTCAGATGATGAGCGGCAAACAGGTCATCTTCGCGTGGTTCGAAAACAAGGACGCAGTGCTGAAGTGGTACTACAGCGACGCGCACCAAGCGCTGATGGCGCAATTCGGGTCGAGCCGGCGTCCGCAGGGCCCCATGGCCGACGTGCCGAACGACGGCAGGCCGATCCTCGCGATTGCCTCCGTGACGGTGACCGGTCCGCCGCCGACGAGCGCGGCCGATCTGAAGTCCGTGCCGCAGATCGCGATTGAGCTCTATGCGCCTCTGCCGGGCGGGCTGGCGGTCGGCGGCCGCTTCGCGCCGTCCACGGTGAAGGTACCCGGCATGGTCGAAGTTCCGGCGCAGGCGCGGGCCGCACAGTAGACTCTGCGGCGGTGAACATCCCCAGGCAGGTACTGTCGGCGGCGGCGTGGACGGTCGGCGGATCGTTCCTGGCGACGATTGCCTTCGAGGACGGTTCGGGTTGGACCGGGCGCCACATCCTGCTGCAGACAGTTGCGAACATCCTGGCGTCGGGGCCCTGTGTCGCGCTCTGCGTCTTCGGCCTCCCGTTCGCCGTCCCGTTCGCGCATCGCCGGTTCCGCGTGCCGATCGATTGGATCTTCATCGTCGGCACGCTCGTCGTGTTCGGGATGGCCGGCAGCCTCGCCGGTGGGCTCATCGCCATGGCGATCGGTCTGCTCTCGTCGCATCAGCCCTTCTTCGGGTGGTATTCGGGCACGGCGAGAATGGCCGTCTTCTTCACGGTGATCTTCGGCATGAGCGGCGTGTTCATGCACGAACTGCGCGCGCGGCTGTCGGCGGAGAGCCGCCTCGCGTCCCTCGAGGCCCGCGTCGATCCGCACTTCCTGTTCAACACCCTGAACTCGATCGCCGCCCTCGTGCGCGACCGGCCCGCCGACGCCGAGCGCGTCGTCGAACAGCTCTCGTCGCTGATGCGGTCGTCGCTCGACAGCAAGCAGTCGCTGGTGCCTCTCGAGGACGAGATCGCCGTGGTCCGCAGCTACCTCGAGATCGAGCGGGTGCGGTTCGGCGATCGGTTGCGATTCCAGATCGACGCGGCGCCGGACGCGGGCGGCTGCGTCCCGCGAATGGCGCTGCAGACGCTGGTCGAGAACAGCGTGAAGTACGCCGTGTCGGCGTCGCGCGAGGGCGCGTCGATCGCCGTGACGGCCGTCCGGGCCGGCGATCGCTGCCGCCTCTCGGTCGAAGACGACGGTCCCGGATTCGATCCCGCGCACCTGCCGGACGGCCACGGGCTGCACCTGCTGAAGTCGCGCCTCGCCGCGGCATTCGGCGGCCGCGCCCGTCTCGCCATCGAGAGCGCCCGCGGGCGCACGGCCGTGTCGCTCGATCTGCCGTTCCAGAAACCAGATGATCCGCGCCTACATTGTTGACGACGAGCGGCTGGCGGTGCAGCGGCTGACGCGCCTGCTGACCGACACGGGACGCGTCGCCGTCGCGGGCAGCGCGACCGATCCGCACGACGCGCTGCAGGCGCTCCGGTCGGCGGACGTCGACGTCGTCTTTGTCGACATCCAGATGCCGGAGATGACCGGGCTGGAGCTCGTCGAGCAGCTCGATCGCCACGTCCCGGTGATTTTCACCACCGCGTACGATCGCTACGCGCTCGACGCGTTCGCGGTGAACTCGATCGACTACCTGCTGAAGCCGATCGAAGCGGAGCGGCTCGACAAGGCGCTCGACAAGCTCGAACGGCTGCGCGGGCAAGGCGCACAGGATGTCCGCGCGCTCGCGAAGCAGCTGGCGAAGGAGCTCGCGCCCGGACGGCGCCTCGAGCGCGTGGCGTCACGCGTCGGCGAACGCACGACGGTGCTCGACGTCGCGCGCATCACGCACTTCTTCGCGAAGGACAAGCTCACGTTCGCCGTCTCGTCCGGCCGGGAGCATCTGGTCGACTACACGCTTGCGGACCTCGAGTCGCAGCTGGATGCGCGGCGGTTCGTGCGCATTCATCGGGCCACGATTGTGAACGTCGCGTTCGTCCAGGAGCTCTATCCGGGGGTCGATGGCCTGCTGCTGAGGCTCAAGGATGAGGGAAAGACGGAGCTCAGCGTCGCCCGGGACCGGGTTCGGGAGCTCAAAGACCGGCTCGGCATCTAGATCCGTTCACGTAGGCACCGGCCCGTTCGCCCCCGTTTCCGGCCCGTTCACTGGATATGTAATTACCGCAAGCCCAATCTGTTCTAAGATTTGCGGGATTTTACCATCCAAGGAGACTGACTGAATGCACGCGCCTATCAAGTACCTCGAGAAGGGGCTTTCGATTTCGGCGAACGGCGCCTGGTTCGTGTTCAGCAATCTGAACAAGATTGCGCAGAACCCGTCGTTCACGCCGAAGTGGTCTGACAAGCCGCTCCTGAAGTCGTACCAGAAGACGAAGCCGCCGCTCGGATGGCCGCGCGAGACCGACTCGCTCTGTCCCGTCTGCACGCGTGAGGCGCGCCAGGAGATTCTCGACGGCAAGAAAGACGTCAGCGTGCTGCTCAACGAGAAGGTCGGCGAGATCAAGGCCACCATCCTCGAGCGCGACGGCAAGATCCTGATGGTCAAGGACTGTCCGCTGCACGGCCACTTCGAGGACGTGATGGCGATCGACACGGCCTTCTTCAAGCACCTCGAAGAGGTGTTTCCCGGCCGCGACATCCGCGCCCACAACGACGAGAAGCTGCACAATCACGGCAGCGCCACGATCCAGCACGGCCGCGGGTCGGTGCTGACGGTCGATCTGACCAACCGCTGCAACATGATGTGCGACCCCTGCTTCATGGA